>CAZZVZ010000054.1:0-12496 GCA_964657655.1 Gammaproteobacteria bacterium
GGACAGCCGGCCGATAATCTGGTCGAGATCGCGGTGCTCGACCTGCAGTTCGATGATCCGGTTGCCGATGGCTACCTTATCCATACCTTCGCCTCATATTGCACCGGCTATAATAGCCGCTTCGCCAATCTTGTTGCCCCGCGCGTGTCCGCATCGCCTTCCGCCATGAGTCAAAGATTCAAACTCGCTGCCTGCACCGCGCAACATATCGGTGACCGCGGCGAGCAGCAGGATCGGGTCGGCATTTTCCAGTCGCGTCGCATGCCAGGCAGCGCCCTGTTCGTGGTGGCTGACGGCATGGGTGGCAAGACCGGGGGCGCGATGGCTGCGCAACAGGTCATGACCACCGCGAAGAGCCTGTTCGAGGAATTCTCGCCGGTCAACGAATCGGTCGATACCTTGCTGCGCCAGATTGTGCTTGAGGCGCATACCGTCATCAAGCTTTCTGCGCTGTCCTCCGAGAAGGAGCCGCACAGCACCATCGTGGCGTTGCTGCTGCAGCCTGACCGGGCCGACTGGGCGCACGTCGGCGACAGTCGCCTGTACCGCTATCACGAGGCCGAACTGCTCGAGCGCACCATCGATCATTCCTACGTCGAGCAGCTCATCGCCGAGGGCAAGATCCGTCCCGAAGAGGCCCAGTCGCACCGCCTCAGCAACCTGCTGACCAGCGCGCTTGGTACCGCCAAGCTGCCCCAGATCAGCCTTGGCAGTGCCGATACCATTTCAGTTGGCGAATGTTATCTGCTGTGCAGCGACGGCCTGTGGCACTACTTCAGCGAAGCCGAAATCGGCGCCATGCTGTATGCCGAGCCGCCGCGCGTGGCCTCGGAACGCCTGATCCAGCTGACGCGCGAGCGCGCCCGTGGCGCAGGTGACAATTGCACGCTTGCCATCGTCAGGCTTGATCCGCCCGACGAGCCGGCCAAGCCGCGCGTGTCGCGCACCGTCTCAAGCCCGACCTGAACTAGGGTCTGGCAGCTCCTGAGGACTGAGCCGGTGCGGCAGCAGCGCCAGGTGCTGCTGCCGAACTCGCAGCAGGTGCAGCGCCCGGCTGCATCGGCACATGCGCATCCGGAATCGCCATTTTGCTGCCCGGCGGCGCTGGCTGACCATTGGAGGCCGCCTCCGCGGCGCGTTTGGCCCGATCGGTGGCCTTGTCGGCGCGGTGCCGGGCAAGACTGTCGCGCCTTGAGGCAGCGTCTTCTTCCTTCTTTTTCTGGTCGGCTTCCGCCTTGTCGGCGCGCTGGCTGGCCTGCAGATCCTTGCTGGCGCGGTCTTTTTGCTGCTGCGCGTTGTTGGCCAGCTTCGAGCTGTAGGCTGCGGCATTGCCCGCGTCCTGACCGCTGCGCGTTACCTTGTCGCTCAGCTTCTGATCGGCGCTCAGCTGCTTTTGCTCGTAGCCGAGCCGGTTCTGGCTGCGCTGGGATGCGTCCTGGGCCGCGTTGGCCTTGGCGTCAGCTGCCTTCTGCGCCTTTTGATCCTTGTTGTGCTGATCGGCGAGATTACGCTTGAAGCGGTTCGCCTCTAACGCGACGCTATCGAAATCAGCTTCCTGGATGCGACGCTGGGCCTTCAGTTCGTCGATGCAGGCATTCGCGAGAAACTTGCTGTAGCACTCGCGTTCACTTTCGATGTAGTCGGATTGCATCAGCGCGCGGCGTGCGTCGACGGCGGCCAGCGCCTGGTCAGCGCGGTCGGTCGAATCGATCGATCCGGGAGGAAAGCTGTCGCGCAACGGCAACAGCGCTGGCGAGCCTGCTGCATGCAGCGCCAGCGGCAGCATCACGAGCAGCAGCGCTCTAGCAACACGACGGACCATCGCGGCGGCGAAGTGAGGCATCAGAATCCCGTCACCACCCGGCGTTGCGGGGCAGCCAGATATGCGCTTCCTTGCATTTCCACGATTCGACTCACGGTGCGAAAGAATTCATTGGCAAGAACGCCTGCAGTGTATAACTCCTGGGGCTCGACTTCGGCTGACATGATCAGTTTTACGCCGTGGTCGTACAGTACGTCGATCAGCCAGGTGAAGCGGCGCGCCTCGGACGACATCGATGCGCTCATCTGCGGCACGCCAGACAGCAGCACCGTCGAAAAACGTGCGGCCAGCTCGAGATAGTCATTTTGCGAACGCGGCCCGCCGCACAGGGTGGCAAAGTCGAACCACACCACGCGCCCGGCGCGCCGGATGGCCCTGATCTGGCGGTTCTCGATCTCGAGCATTGCGGTCTCGTCGCCGGGTTCTGCCAGTTTCGTGAACGCCGCCTGCATGGCCGCCTCGCTGTTTGCATCGAGCGGCGTGTGATAAAGCGACATGCCCGACAGCGCCAGCTGTCGATAGTCCGTGCCACCGTCGACGTTGAGCACATCGACCCGCGCCTTGATCAGTTCGATCGCTTCGAGCACGCGTACCCGGTGCAGACCGTCGGGATAAAGGTCGTCGGGCCGGTAGTTCGAGGTCATGACAAGCACCACGCCCAGATCGAACAGCGCACTGAGCAAGCGGTGCAGGATCATCGCGTCGGCGATGTCAGAGACGTGGAACTCGTCAAAGCAGATCAGCCGAAAGCGCCGCGCGATGCGCAGCGCCACGGCCTTGAGGGGATTTTCCTGGCCCTTCAGGGTATCGAGCTCGCGGTGCACGGCACGCATGAACTCGTGAAAATGGATGCGCGTCTTGCGCCTGATCGGCACCTGCTGATAGAAGGCATCCATCAGGAAGCTCTTGCCGCGTCCCACGCCGCCCCAGAAATAGACACCGCGCGGCACCGCGGGCGGCGCCAGCAATCGTCTTAGCGCATGACGGCGCGCATCGCGAAAGCCGACCAGTTCATCGCACAGCCGCTGCAACCGCTCGACCGCCTGCTCCTGCGATGCATCGCGCGTGAAGCCGCGCGAGCGCAGCGCCTCCTGATAGGCGCCGCGTACGTCTCCTAAAGCCTCGGCGCCAATCGGCGCTTGTGCTCCGAACTCAGAAATTCAACGTCCTTTGATCGACCGCGAGGGCCGCTTCCTTGGTCGCCTCGGAGAGCGACGGATGGGCGTGACAGATGCGTGCCAGATCCTCGGAGGAGGCCTTGAACTCCATCGCCACCACCGCCTCTGAAATCAGCTCGGAGACCATCGGACCGACCATGTGCACGCCCAAGATCTCGTCGGTGTTGGCATCAGCCAGGATCTTGACCAGGCCGGTCGTGTCGCCGAGCGCACGGGCCCGGCCATTGGCCATGAAGGGAAAAGATCCGGCGCGATAGGCGCGGCCTTCGTTCTTCAGAGTCTGTTCGTTCTGACCGACCCAGGCGATTTCAGGCGAGGTGTAGATCACCCACGGGACGGTGTTGAAGTCGACATGCGGATGCTGGCCTGCGATGCGTTCGGCCACAGCGACACCTTCTTCCTCGGCCTTGTGCGCCAGCATCGGGCCCCGCACCACGTCGCCGATGGCCCATACGTTGGCCAGGTTGGTGCGGCACTCGGCATCGACTTCGATGTAACCGCGCGCGTCGGTGACGAGACCGACTGCTGCAGCGTTCAATCCATCGGTATTGGGAATGCGGCCGATCGACACGATCAGGCGATCGAACAGCGCAGTTTGCGGATCGCCCTTGCTATCGTTGTACTGCACCTTGATGTCGTCGCCTACATCGACACTCTGGATCGCCACACCGAGCTGGATCTTGAGACCCTGGCGCTTGAGCGCCTTGTCGGCTTCGCGCGCAATGGCTTCGTCGACCGCACCCAGAAACACCGGCAATGCCTCGAGCACCGTGACATCGGCGCCAAGACGCCGCCACACCGAGCCCATCTCAAGACCGATCACACCGGCACCAATCACACCCAAGCGCTTTGGCACCGCATCGATCGACAGCGCGCCGTCGTTGGACAGCACTTTCTTCTCGTCGAAGGGCGCCAGCGGCAAAGCGCGCGGCACCGAACCGGTTGCGATGATCACGTGCTTGGCGCTCAGTTCTTCTGGCTTGTCACCTGAGACATCGATGCTGTAGCTGCCACCGGCTTCGCTCTTGAACGCGGCGCGGCCATGAAAGAAGGTCACCTTGTTCTTCTTGAACAGGAACAAGATGCCGTCGTTGTTCTGCTTGACGACCTTGGCCTTGCGCTGCTGCATGCGCTCAAGGTCGAGTTTCAGATCACCGACCAAAACGCCGTGCTCGGCGAAAGAATGGCCGGCATGCTCGAAATGTTCGGACGACTGCAGCAATGCCTTGGACGGGATGCAGCCGATGTTGGTGCAGGTGCCACCTGGCGCCGGACCGCCGCTGCTGTTGCTCCAGGCATCGACGCAGGCGGTCTTGAAACCAAGCTGGGCTGCGCGGATGGCCGCGATGTAGCCGCCAGGACCCGCGCCGATCACGACCACATCAAAAGACTGACTCATGAGTTCGCTTCTATAGGAATTCGCGCCGCACCTCGCGGTTCACAGCGCACACCGCCGCGTTTCTCAGTATTCGCGCGGCACAAAGATCCACAGCAGCAGGTAAGGCAGAATCGAGAAGCCTCCTGCGACCAGGCCTATCACAAATATCAGGCGCCACACCCAGCTTTCAAGCCCGGTAAAGGCGCCCAGCCCGCCGCACACGCCGCCAAGCCAGACATCGGTCGCCGAGCGTCGCAGGGGCCGCTCGGACGACAGGCCCGGCTGTGGCGGCGACTGATAGCTGCCAGCGCTGCCTGCTGCGCCCGAAGCCGCCGTCTGACCGGCCAAGAGGCGCTCCTTGGCGAGCTGGAATTCTTCTTCCGTCAACGCCCCGGAGGCACGCAACTGGGCCAGTTTCTCGACTTCGTCGGCAAGCGACATGCTGATCTCCTAAAGCTCGAGCAACAAGCGCGCAGGGTCTTCGAGCGCATCTTTCATGGCCACCAGCGCCAGCACCGCCTCACGCCCGTCGATGATGCGATGGTCGTAGGACATGGCCAGATAGTTCATCGGGCGCACCACCACCTGACCGTTTTCCACCACGGCGCGCTCCTTGGTCGAGTGCACACCGAGGATGGCCGACTGTGGAGGATTGATGATCGGCGTCGACAGCATTGAGCCGAAAGTGCCGCCATTGGAGATCGAGAAGGTGCCGCCGGTCAGATCTTCAAGCGACAGCTTGCCATCCTTGGCTTTGCCTGCAAATTCCGCGATGCTGCGCTCGACATCGGCGAACGACATCTGGTCGGCGTTGCGCAGGATCGGCACCACCAGGCCGCGCGGCGACGACACCGCAATGCCGATATCGAAGTAGCCGTGATAGACGATGTCGGTACCGTCCACCGAGGCGTTGACGACGGGATATTTCTTCAGCGCGTAGACCGCTGCCTTGACGAAGAACGACATGAAGCCGAGCTTGACGCCGTGTTCCTTCTCGAACTTGTCCTTGTACTTGTTGCGCAGGTCCATCACCGGCTGCATGTTGACCTCGTTGAACGTGGTCAAAATCGCGGCAGACGACTGCGACTGCAGCAAACGCTCGGCAATCCGCTGACGCAAGCGCGACATCGGAACGCGCTGCTCGGTGCGCCCTTGCAGCACGCTCTCGTTGGAGACTGGCGCCTTGATTTCCTGCAAGGCCGGACGCGCGGCAGGTGCAGGCGCTGCCTGCGGCTTGGCCGCCGGCGCAGCCGCGAGTGCCTGCAAGGCGTCGCCCTTGGTGATGCGGACGTCACGACCGGTGCCCTCGATGCCGCTTGCATCGCGTCCCTGATCGGCCAGAATCTTGGTCGCAGCGGGCATGGTCACGCCCGCTGCCTTGCCGGCGCCACCGGCTGCAGGCGCTGCGGCCTGGGGTGCGCTGGGCGTGGCAGCCGATGCGACCGGGGCCGGCGCTGCGGGCGCTGGCGCCGGTGCCGATGCGGCGGGCGCGGCAGCAGCGGACGCAGAGGTATCGATTTTTGCGATCAGCTGGTCGGAGACCACCGTGGCACCGTCTTGCTGGTCGATGCTGGTAATGACCCCGGCATCAGGCGCGGGCACTTCCAGCACCACCTTGTCGGTTTCGATCTCGATCAGGATTTCATCGCGCGCTACTGCATCGCCGACCTTCTTTTTCCACTGCAATAGTGTTGCTTCCGCGACTGACTCCGACAGTTGCGGTACCTTGATTTCGATCAACGACATGTGAGAACTCCGATTTATTTTTTTAGGGGACGGCTGAGTTGGGGCGGCGCGAGCCGCCCCTTCTTCTATTTGGCCAGGACCAGTCCCTTGACGCGTCCGAAGGCAGCTGCAATCAGTGCCTTTTGCTGCTCGATATGCTTGGCGTAGTAACCCACGGCAGGTGATGCCGAGGCAGGGCGCCCTGCGTAGGCCAGCTTTTGCGACTCATCGAGGTTCTCGATGAGATTGTGCTGGATCTGGAACCATGCACCCTGGTTTTGCGGCTCGTCCTGACACCACACCACCTCGCTCAAATGCGGATACTTCTTCAGTTCGGCAGCAAATGCCTTGTGCGGGAAGGGATAGAGCTGCTCGAGCCGCACAATGGCCACGTCGTCGCGATCGCCGCGCGCCGCGCGCAGGTCGTAGTAGACCTTGCCGGTACACACGATCACGCGCTTGACCTTCTTGGCATCGAGCTCGGCGGTTTCAGGGATCACCGTCAAGAAGGTGCCCTTGGCCAGGTCGCTCAGATCAGAGACCGCTTCCTTGTGACGCAGCAACTGCTTGGGCGTCATGATGATGAGCGGTTTGCGGAACAGACGAATCATCTGGCGTCGCAGCAGATGGAACATCTGCGCTGGCGTGGTCGGCTGGCACACCTGCATGTTGTTGTCGGCACAAAGCTGCAAGAAGCGCTCGATGCGTGCTGATGAGTGCTCGGGGCCCTGGCCCTCGTAGCCGTGCGGCAGCAGCATGGTGAGGCCCGAGGCGCGGCCCCACTTCACCTCGCCGCTGCTGATGAACTGGTCGATCACCACCTGGGCGCCGTTGACGAAGTCGCCGAACTGCGCTTCCCAGGCCACCAGCGTGTTGGGCTCGGCACTCGCATAACCATATTCGAACGCCGGCACCGCTTCTTCTGACAGCACCGAATCGATGACCGTGAACGGAGCCTGGTTGTCGGCGACATTCTGCAGCGGCACGTAGGTGCCGGCATCGAATTTCTCGCGGTTCTGGTCGTGCAGCACCGCGTGGCGATGCGTGAACGTGCCACGTCCCGAATCCTGTCCTGTCAGGCGCACCGCATATCCTGATGCCACCAGGGATGCATAGGCCATGCTCTCGCCCATGCCCCAGTCGAGCGGATGCTTGCCGGCCGCCATGGCCGCGCGGTCAGCCATCACCTTTTCCACCAGGGGATGCAGCTTGAAGCCTTCTGGCACCCTGGTGATGCGTTCCCCGAGCCGTTTTAGCTCGGTAATCGGCACTGCCGTGTCGGCAGCATCGGTCCACTTGCGATTGAGGAACGGCAGCCAGTCGACCGAATACTTGCTCTTGAAGTTCGACAGCACGGGGTCGACGGTGAGACGACCTTCATCCATCGCCTGGCGATACTGCTTGATCAGTTCTTCGGAACCTTCGGCTGACAGCACACCTTGCAGCGCGAGCTTTTCTGCGTAGAGCTTGCGCGTGCCCGGATGCTGGCCGATCTTCTTGTACATCAGCGGCTGGGTCAGCGCCGGGGTGTCCTGTTCGTTGTGGCCGAGCTTTCTAAAACAGATGATATCGACCACGATGTCGCGCTTGAATTCCTTGCGGAAATCGCACGCGATCTCGGTTGCGAACACCACTGCCTCAGGATCGTCACCGTTGACGTGCAAAACCGGCGCCTCGATCATCTTGACCACGTCGGTGCAATAAAGGGTCGAGCGCGAATCGCGCGGATCGGAGGTGGTAAAGCCGATCTGGTTATTGATCACGATGTGCACCGTGCCGTGCGTGCCGTAACCGCGTGTCTGCGCGAGGTTCAGTGTCTCCATCACCACGCCCTGCCCTGCGAATGCTGCATCGCCGTGCACCAGCACCGCCAGCACCTGCGCGCCGTCGGCGTCGGCTCTGCGGTCCATGCGCGCCTTGGCCGAACCCTCGACCACCGGGTTGACGATCTCGAGATGGGAGGGGTTGAAGGCGAGCGACAGGTGCACCGGGCCGCCGGGGGTCGAGACATCGCTCGAAAATCCCTTGTGGTACTTGACGTCGCCGGCCGGCAGCTCGTCGCCGACCTGGCCTTCGAATTCCGCGAACAAATCGCGCGGCATCTTGCCGAGCGTATTGACCAGCACGTTGAGGCGACCGCGATGGGCCATGCCGATCACGATTTCCTGCACCCCTTGCGAGCCGGTGCGCTGAATCAGCTCATCCATCGAGGCGATGAAGCTTTCACCGCCTTCGAGCGAGAAGCGCTTTTGGCCGACGTAGCGCGTGGCCAGGTAACGCTCGAGGCCCTCGGCCGCCGTCAGGCGCTCGAGAATGTGGATCTTTTGCTCATTCGAGTAATTGGGGTTGGTGCGGGTCGACTCGAGCCGCTCCTGCAGCCAGCGCTTTTGTGCCGGATCGCTGACATACATGTATTCGGCGCCGATCGAGCCGCAATAGGTCTCGCGCAGCGCCTTCAGGATGTCGCGCAGCGAGGCTTCATCGAAGCCGAAATAGGTGTTGGGCGCCGGGTAGATGGTCGCCAGGTCGCCTTCGGCGAAATCGTAGAAAGCCGGTTCCAGTTCCGGGATCGAGGGACGCTCCTGGCGCTTTAGCGGGTCAAGGTTGGCCCAGCGCGCGCCGAGATAGCGGTAGGCGGCAATCAGCTGCTGGACGTAGACCTGCTTCCTGGCCAGCCCATCGGCGGACGCATTGGGCGGCGTAAGTCTGTGCTCCTTGGCGCGCTGCGCGAAGGATTGCACGATCGGCGCATGCGCCACGTCAGGCGATTGTGACCCGTCTGCTGCGGGCACATGCTGCATCTGGTCGAAATAGTTGCGCCACTGATCCGAGACCGAACCGGGGTTGTCGAGGTAGGACTCGTAGAGTTCTTCGACGTAGGCGGCATTGCCGCCGAACAGGTAGGAGTTGCCGCGCGATTGCTGCATCATGGTGCTTCACCTTTCTTCGAGTATCTCGAGATTGATGCGGTTGGCCGAAATCGGTGCAACCTTCCGCGCTACGGCTATGCCGTGTAGCGGACGCCTACGGTATCTGGGGCCATTGCCGAAAATCCGTAGTGCCAAAGGATAGCATTTTTAACAGTCCCGGCCCGAAAACGGACCGGCCGGCGCTGTAAATCGCAGGCGCCGGCCGGCTGAGAGTTCACAAACCCGGATTAGCGCTTGGCCATCGGCACCACGTCGCGGCGCGTCGATCCGACGAACAGCTGGCGCGGACGACCGATCTTTTGCTCCGGATCGGAAATCATCTCGTTCCACTGGGCAATCCAGCCGACCGTGCGTGCCAGGGCGAAGATACCTGTGAAAAGTGACACGGGGATGCCAAGCGCCTTTTGCACGATGCCGGAATAGAAATCGACGTTCGGATAGAGCTTCCTCGACACGAAATAGTCGTCTTCCAGCGCGATCTTCTCGAGCGCCATGGCAAGCTTGAACAGAGGATCGTCGTGCAGGCCGAGTTCGTTGAGCACTTCGTGACAGGTTTCGCGCATCAGCTTGGCGCGCGGATCGTAGTTCTTGTAGACGCGGTGACCGAATCCCATCAGCTTGACGCTGGAATTCTTGTCTTTCACCTTGGCGATGAAGTCGCCGATCTTCTCCACCCCGCCATGGCGCTGGATGTCGTACAGCATGTTGAGCGCGGCTTCGTTGGCGCCGCCGTGTGCCGGGCCCCACAGGCAGGCGATGCCGGCGGCAATGCAGGCAAACGGGTTCGCGCCCGACGAACCGGCCAGGCGCACGGTCGAGGTCGAGGCGTTCTGCTCGTGATCGGCGTGCAGGATCAAGATACGGTCGAGGGCGCGCACCAGCACGTCGTTGATCTTGTATTCCTCGGCTGGCGTGGCAAACATCATGTGCATGAAGTTGGCACTGTAGGACAGGTCGTTGCGCGGATAGACGAATGGCTGGCCGATGTTGTACTTGTGCGCCATGGCAACCAGCGTCGGCAGCTTGGCGATCAGGCGGATGGCCGATACCTCGCGGTGATGCGGGTCATTGATGTCGAGCGAGTCGTGGTAGAACGACGACAGCGCACCGACCACGCCAACCAGCACCGCCATGGGGTGGGCGTCGCGCCTGAACCCGCGATAGAAGAACTGCATCTGCTCATGCACCATGGTGTGATGCATTACGGTGTAGTCAAATTCCTTCAATGCAGCGGCGCTCGGCAGTTCGCCGTTCAACAGCAGGTAGGCGGTTTCGAGGAAATCGCAGTTCTGCGCCAGCTGTTCGATCGGGTAGCCGCGGTACAGCAGTTCACCCTTGTCGCCATCGATGTAGGTGATGGTCGAATTGCAGGCGGCGGTCGACATGAAGCCTGGGTCGTAGGTGAAAAGACCGGTCTCGCCATAGAGCTTGCGAATATCGACGACGTCAGGGCCGATGGTGCCTTTGTAGACCGGCATCTCGATCGTCTTGGCGCCGTTGGAAAACGACAAAGAGGCTTTGTAATCGGCGGGAGTCATTGCGCTTCCTTGGTAAAAATGGAATGTAAAGGCGGCCTTCAGGCCGCCTGCAGCAGGTTTACTACGTGGCGCACGTCGGCCGAATCGATGCTGGCATCGACTTCGCTGCGTGCGAGGATCAGGTCCATCAAATCGTTGTCAGGCAAGTCCAGCAGCAGCGTCAGGGCGGCGACATCGCCGTCAGACAGCGTCTCCTCGTAACGATCCAGGAAACGCGTCATGACGATGTCGTTCTCGAGCAGGCCGCGGCGCGCACGCCAGCGCAACCTCTTGCGCTTGAACGGATCTGCCTGGTGAGGTTGATTCACAGCTCGATCAGACCGCGCGGCGAACCATCAGCTCTTTGATCTTTCCGATGGCGCGCGTCGGGTTGAGCCCCTTGGGGCAGACATCGACGCAGTTCATGATGGTGTGGCAGCGGAACAGCCGGTACGGATCTTCCAGGTCGTCGAGCCGCTCGCTGGTGGCCTGATCGCGTGAATCAGCGATGAAACGATAGGCCTGCAGCAGGCCCGCCGGTCCGACGAACTTGTCGGGATTCCACCAGAAGCTCGGGCACGAGGTCGAGCAGCAGGCGCACAGGATGCATTCGTACAGGCCATTGAGTTCATCGCGTTCCGCGGGCGACTGCAAGCGCTCCTTCTCAGGCGGCGGCTCGTCGTTGATGAGATACGGCTTGATCGAGTGATACTGCTTGTAGAACAGCGACATGTCGACGATCAGGTCGCGAATCACAGGCAGGCCCGGCAGCGGCCTGAGCTTGATGGGCTCGGTCAGTTCCAGCAGATTGGTGGTGCAGGCAAGGCCGTTCTTGCCGTTGATGTTCATGGCGTCCGAGCCGCACACACCTTCGCGGCAGGAGCGACGAATCGACAGCGAATCATCGACGGTTGCCTTGATGCGGATCAGGGCATCGAGCAGCATCTTGTCGTGATCCTCGAGGGTCACGTCGAGCGACTGCATGCGTGGCGGCGCGCCACTGTCAGGATCGTAGCGGTAAATCTCGAACTTCACGGTACGGGGCATGATGATCCTTGAATCAGAAAGTGCGCTTTTTGGGCTGGAAGGTCTCGACGGTCAAGGGCTTCAGATTGACCGGCTTGTAGCTCAGACTGTTGGACTCGAGATGGTAGAGCGTGTGCTTCATCCACTCGCTGTCATTGCGATCAGGGAAGTCGGCGCGCGCATGTGCGCCGCGTGATTCGGTGCGCGCCACAGCCGAGGTCACGGTCGCCTTGGCGGTGATCACCAGATTGTCGAGTTCCAGCGCTTCAATCCGCGCTGTGTTGAACACCTTCGACTTGTCGTTGATCGAGACGGTCTTGGCGCGCTCTGCCAGCGCCATGATGCGATCCACCCCTTCGGCCAGCAGGTCATGCGTTCGGAACACGCCACAATGGGCCTGCATGTTGCGCCGGATATCGTCGGCCACCGCCTGCACCGACTCGCCGCCAGTGCGGGCATCGAGCGCTGCCACGCGTTCGCGCGTTGCATCGCCGGCATCGGCCGGCAGCGGCTTGTGGGCGTGCTCCTTCAGATGCGTGCCGACAATGTGGTTGCCGGCCGCGCGGCCGAACACCACCAGGTCGAGCAGCGAGTTGGTGCCCAGGCGGTTGGCGCCGTGCACCGACACGCAGGCGCATTCGCCAATCGCATACAGCCCCGGTACCGGCTCATTGACCCCGGCTGCGGTGTAGGTCACGACCTGGCCGTGAATGTTGGTCGGAATGCCGCCCATCTGATAGTGAATGGTCGGCACCACAGGAATCGGTTCCCTGATCGGATCGACATTGGCGAACTTGATGGCGATCTCGCGGATCGACGGCAGGCGCTTGATGATGGTGTCCGCATCGAGGTGATCGAGCTTGAGCAGCACGTAATCCTTGTTGGGACCGCAGCCGCGCCCTTCCTTGATTTCCTGATCC
>CAZZVZ010000055.1:0-12428 GCA_964657655.1 Gammaproteobacteria bacterium
CTCAGATGAAAATGCTGGGCGACGTTGAACAGGGTATCGCCCTTTCTGACCGTATAGACACTGGGCGACATGCGGCTCGCCGCTGGCGTATAACTGGCGCGCACGATACCCGCATGCGATTCTTCTTCTTCCGGGTGCGCCAGTGCCACGCTGATCGGCGCTGGCGCTGCCGAAGCTGCCTGCTGCGGCGCCGCCCGGGCGAGGTTGACCGGAACCGGCTCGGGCGCTGTGCCGCTGCGATGCAAGGCGACCAGGATTTCGCTGCCGGGCTTGAGCCGGTCGCGCGGTGTCAGGCTGTTGGCCTCGCACAGTGCAGCCACGCTCATGCCGTAATGCGCGGCCACGCGATCAATGCGATCACCACGCTTGATGCGATAGGCCTGCCAGTTCACCAAAGGCGCCTCGGTGCTTGCGAGCGCCTCCTGGAAGCCTGCGGCGCGGTCGGCTGGCAGCAGCAGTGACGGGCTCATCGAGGCGTTGATGATGGGGCGATTGAACGCCGGGTTCAGGGCGCGGAAATCTTCCACCGGCATGTTGGCCATGCGGGCTGCGGTCTGGACATCGATGTCGCGCGGCGTGGCGACTGTGACGAAGTAGGGTTCGTTGTCGATGCGTGGCAGGCTGATGCCGAATGCTTTCGGGTTGGCGATGATGTTCTTGAGCGCCTGCAGTCGCGGATAGTAGGTGCGCGTCTCGTCAGGCATGCTAAGACTCAGATAGTCGATCGGCAGCCCGGCTGACTGATTGCGGTCGATGGCGCGCTTGACCGAGCCCTCGCCCCAGTTGTAGGACGCCAGTGCCAGGGTCCAGTCCCCGTACATCCCGTAGAGGGTGTCGAGATAGTTGAGCGCAGCTTCGGTGGATGCCACCACGTCGCGCCGGTCGTCGTGCCACCAGTCCTGCTTCAAATTGAAGTTCTTGCCGGTCGACGGGATGAACTGCCACATGCCTGAAGCATGTGCGCGCGAATAGGCCATCGGGTTGTAGGCACTCTCGATGAACGGCAGCAGCGCCAGCTCGGTCGGCATGTGACGCTTCTCGAGTTCTTCCACCACGTGAAACAGGTAATGGCTGGAGCGATCCGCAGCACGTTGCAAGAAGTCGGGATGACTCAAGAACCAGGCCTGCTGCTCTACCACCAGCGGCGAATCCATGTTCGGTACCGCGAAGCCCATGCGGATGCGATCCCACACGTCGTCGGCATGCACCGTCAGATCGACCAGGTAGGGTGCGGCCGAGGTGACCGCCATGGGTGGCAGCACCTGGTTCACTGCACGCCGGGCATCAAGCGGAGCGTTGGAGGGTAGAGCGGGGGAAGAAGGGGTCGAGCTGGTGACGACTGAAGAGCTTTGCGGAGCCGTGGCACATCCGGCAAGGAGTGCGGCGAGGATTGTGATGGAGATCGCGTTGTTTCGCTGCATCGGACGCCTTCGCAATCAAAACGCCGATACTAGCGAGGCCCACCGCGCGGGTCAAGGCGCGCAGGCAACGGGTTTGTACCCAATCGGCTCGGGCGACAAACATTGCCAACTGAATCTAGAAGTGATCCTTCCAGGACCGGATCGCCGTGAAGGTGGCCAGCGTCGATTGTGCGGCCCCGGGGCTGTGCGCCTCGGCGCTGGCGCGCACCTGGGGCTGGTCGCAGCGCATGAAGGGGTTGGTGGCGAGCTCGATGCCAATCGTCGAGGGCACGGTGATCTGACCCGAAGCGCGCAGGGCAGCGACGCTTTCCACGCGCTGTTGCAAGGCGCTGTTGTCCGGCTCGATCGCCACTGCGAAGCGCAGATTGTTCTGGGTGTACTCGTGGGCGCAGTAGACAAAGGTGTCGGCAGGAAGACTTGCGAGCTGCTGCAGCGAGGTTAGCATCTGCGCGGGGGTTCCTTCGAACAGCCTGCCGCAGCCACCGGCGAAAAGCGTATCACCGCAGAACACCACCGAGGCACCATCGATGCGGCCGACGTAGGCGATATGACCACGCGTATGGCCCGGCACGTCGAGCACCTGAAGACCAAGCTCGATGCCTGGTACGGTGATCCCTTCCCCGCCCGACAGGGGATGCGTGACGCCGGCGATCGATTCTTCGCGTGGACCGAAGACCGGCAGGTCGGGCCCGTGTGCAGCTTTTAGCGCAGTAACGCCGCCAGTGTGATCCTGGTGGTGGTGGGTGAGTACAATAGCGCTCAAGGTGAGATCGAGGCGCTTGAGTGCCTCTTCCACCGGCGCAGCAATGCCCGGATCTACCACTGCAGCGCGTTTGCCACGTACCACGAGCCACAGATAGTTATCCGTGAAGGCGGGAATGGCGACGATGGAGCGGGGTGCTGCGGAAACGCTCGACATAAGGATAAAGCTCGCATGACGGCCGTGCATGGCGATTCGATTATAGCGCTCACCAAATGGCTCGCGACGCCCGCCGGACAGTATGCGATCGAGTGGGAGCAGCGTCAGTTCGATGCAGTGGTGGCCGATATCTTTGGCTATAACGCGGTGCAGGTGGGCCTGCTCGGATTGCCGGCGTTGCGCAACAATCGCATGCCTTTCGTTTTTGGTATCGATGAGCCGATGGTGGCGCAGTACCGCGGCGAAGAAGTTTGCGCTGGTGGTGGCGAGACTGCCAGGCGACTCGATGCACTGCTCCTGACGAGGCTCGAGGAACTGCCGTTTGCGGCCCAGAGTCTCGATCTTCTGGTGCTGCCGCATGCGCTCGAGTTCGCCGACGACCCGCACCAGGTGCTGCGTGAGGCAGAACGCGTGCTGATTGCCGAGGGTCAGTTGATCATCACCGGATTCAATCCCGCCAGTCTGTGGGGTGCACGCCAGGCGGTCGGACGTGCCTTTGATGCGCCATTCCTGCCCAAGGCCGGGCAGTTCCTGCCGCTGCCGCGGCTCAAAGACTGGTTGAAGCTGCTCGGTTTTGAAGTGCATCGTGGGCGCTTTGGCTGTTACCGGCCACCGTTTCGTTCCTACAAGTGGCTTGAGCGTTTCAGCTTCATGGAGCAGGCCGGTGATCGCTGGTGGTCGGTGTGCGGCGCCATCTACATGGTGAGCGCGATCAAGCGTGTGCCCGGCATGCGTCTGATCGGCGCAATCAAGAAGGAGCGCAAGCCTGCTGCAGCGCAGCTTGCGCCGACGGCTCAACGCAGTGGCGTCAAGGCTGCAAGTCCGGCGCCCGCAACTCAGGTGGATGTGTAATGGCCGAAGTCGAGATCTATACCGATGGCGCCTGCAAGGGCAATCCCGGACCGGGTGGCTGGGGTGCGCTGCTGCGTTTTCGTGACGGCACTGCGGTGCATGAAAAGGAATTGTGCGGTGGCGAAGCCACCACCACCAACAACCGCATGGAAATGCTCGCCGTGATCAAGGCCCTCGAGGCTCTGAAGAAGCCATGCAGCGTCAAGCTCTATACCGACTCGGTGTACGTGCACAAGGGCATTACCGAGTGGATCCATGGCTGGAAGAAGCGCGGCTGGGTCAGTGCTGCCAAGCAGCCGGTCAAGAATGTCGACCTGTGGCAGGCGCTTGATGCCGCGACCAAGCCGCACAGCATTGAGTGGCACTGGGTCAAGGGGCACGCGGGTCACGTCGAAAACGAACGCGCAGACGTGCTCGCCAATCGCGGTGTGGCAAGTTTTCTGGTCACGTCCTGAATACCATGCTGCCTTTAACCAGCGCCATCGTCCCTGCTCTGACGCTTTCGATTTTTATCTCATGACAAGACAGATTGTTCTAGATACCGAGACCACCGGGCTGCACCCGCAAAACGGCGATCGCATCATCGAGATCGGCTGCGTTGAACTGTTCAACCGGCGTCCCACCGGCCGCACCCTGCATCACTATGTCAATCCGGATCGTGACAGCGAACCTGCGGCACTCGCGGTGCACGGCCTGACGCGCGAGTTCCTTGCCGACAAGCCACGCTTTGAGGAATTGTCGGCCAGCATCATCGAGTTCCTGCACGGTGCCGAACTGCTGATTCACAACGCCTCATTCGACGAAGCCTTCCTCGACGCCGAGTTCGCACGTCTTCAGTTGCCGCGTTTCAGAGAGCATTGCCGCACGGCAGTGGTCGACACGCTCGACCTGGCCAAGGAGCTCCATCCGGGCAAACGCAATTCGCTCGATGCCTTGTGCGAGCGATATCAGATCGCCAACGCGCACCGCGTGCTGCACGGCGCGCTGCTCGATGCGCAATTGCTGTCGGAGGTCTACCTGGCCATGACGCGAGGTCAGGAGAGCCTCGTGATCGAGATCGAGAGCAGCGTGACGCAAGCGACCAGTGTCGCGAGTGCCGCAGTGCTGCTGGGATTGCAGGTGCTGCGGGCCAGCGCTGAAGAAGAGGCCCTGCACCAGACCGTGCTCGACGCCATTGCCAAGGAAATGCGCGGCGAGCCGGTGTGGCGGCGCTACGACGAGGCGCGGGTTTCGGCCTAGGCGCTAGGCTGTGCGAATGCTTTGGCCGGCGCCCTGGCACCGGCCTCGATCGGCGTGCCAGCCAGTCCGAGCAGGAGGCCTACGCCGATCCAGAAGGCGCTTGCCATCGAATAGACCAAGAAGTCGTCGAGCGAGTTGCGCAGCAGCGTTGTGGCAATCAGGGTCAGCACGCCGGCAGAGCACAAGGCCGCCATCTGGTTGCGCGAACGGAGCGCGAGGGCTTGCCAGACCAGCACGGCCAGCACCACCACCACCAGCGCCAGGCCGACCAGGCCAAGCTGCAGCCAGACATTGAGAAAGAAATTGTGGGCGTGCTCGAGCCCATTCGCGTGGCTTGCCTGCATCACGGGATCGTGCGCCACGTCATAGACCAAAGCGGGCACGGTTCGCCCGTAACCCACGCCGAACCAGCTGTGCGTCAGGCCAAGACGGAGATATTCAGCCCACATCTGAGGTCTCGGATCGAGTGCCAGCAACACGCCTGTCGCGTGACCGAACGGCACCATGATGCGGGCGTCGGCCAGGCGCCGCTGGGACACCAGTTCGATGACAAGAAGGCCCGCAAGCACCACCACCAGCACCACGGCGGTCCAGAGCGGCCAGCGGCGTTTGGCCATCGAATCTGGAGCCCGGCGCGCGGGCCGTTCTCCCCACAGCAGCGCAAACAGTCCGATCCCAAGGGGCAGCAACAGCACCGCATCCCGATTCTTGGAGACCAGCACCACCAGCACCGCGCCCAGCGCCAGCAGTGAACTGGTGGCGTCGCGCCAGTGTCCGGCAAGGTAGCGCCAAACCAGCAGGGGCCCGAGCACCAGTACCACGTCACCGCTCGCGTCACCCACGCCCGGATACCAGTGCGGCATGCGATGACCGCTCGCATCGGGCGCGTCGAGCAAGGGCCAGCCGGCGCTGATACCCGCAGGCACCAGGTCGATCAGCGAGAACACGATCAGCAGCGCCAGGCCCAGTGCAAAACCCTGGAACATGGCGCGGCTGCCGCCGCGCCGAGACCATTGGAATGCGGCGAAATAGCCCAATATCGGCAGCAACAGGTCTGATCGCAGTTTGCCGCCCGATACATCGGGGTGCGGCGACCAGGCGAGCGAAAGACTTGCAAAGCAAAGCAGTGCAACCAGCCAGCCAAGCCCGGGGGTGGCCAGCAGTCCCTGGCCGCGGGTCGCAACCAGCGTGAGCGCGATGGTGACGATGGCAAGCGTATTGTGTAGTCCGGTGGCGTGACCAAGCGGTAGAGTGGTGATCCACACCAGCCACAGGCCGTCGATCAGCCGCTCCAGTCCGGTTCTGGGACCGAGCGCCTGGCTGACCGCGGCAGGATGATGTTGCTGGTCGAACGCGACCACGGCATTGGAGGGAAAAGAATTTGGTAGGCGGCGAGGGGCTCGAACCCCCGACCTCGGCAATGTGAATGCCGCGCTCTAACCAGCTGAGCTAGCCGCCTTGAAGTGGCACGGATTTTAGCGGAAATTCGACCCTGCTGCCACGTATTCGGGCAGCAGGGATTTTTTTCAGGCCAGATGCGTCCAACCCGCGCCTGGCCGTCAACTTAGAAGAAAAAGACCATGCAGTATCAGGATTATTACGAGACCTTAGGTGTCGCCCGCGATGCCAGTCAGGACGCGATCAAGAAGGCGTACCGAAAGCTGGCCCATCGCTACCATCCGGATGTGTCCAAGGAAAAAGACGCCGAGGAGCGCTTCAAGAGCGTGGCGCAGGCATACGAGACGCTGAAGGATCCCGACAAGCGCGCTGCGTACGATCAGCTCGGTCAGCATCGCGCCGGTGAAGAGTTCACGCCGCCACCCGGATTCCAGGGCGGCTACGGTGCAGACCCGATGTCCTTCGACGACATCGACCTGGCCGACTTTCTGGCCGGCTTGCGCGGCGCGGGCGGGACGCGCGCACGCACCACGACCCAGCCGATGCGTGGTGAGGACTACGACGTGACCGGCCAGATCACGCTGGAGCAGGCCTACCAGGGCGGCGAGATCTCGCTCGATCTCGAGTACCCCGAGATCGATGCGCATGGCCGCATGCGGCGCCGCCCGCGTTCCTTTCAGGTCACCATCCCGGCCGGTATCAAGGAAGGTCAGCGCCTGCGCCTCGCAGGCAAGGGTGGCGCAGGCATGAACGGCGGGCCGGCTGGCGATCTGATGCTGACCCTGACCCTCGCACCGCACCGCCATTTCCGCCTGAGCGGCGATGATGTCTATGTCGACCTGAAGCTTGCGCCCTGGGAAGCAGTCCTCGGTACTGAAGCGACCGTCGATACGCTTGGCGGTCCGGTACAGTTGACGGTACGCCCCGGCACGCGCGCCGGTCAGCAGCTGCGCATGCAAAAGCGCGGTCTCGGGCGCGCCGACAAGAAGGGCGACCAGTACGCTGTGGTTCAGATCGTGGTGCCGACCAGCGTGACCGACGAGCAGCGCGAGATCTACCAGCAGCTCGCCGAGAAAAGCGATTTCCACCCGCGCGGCAAGGGGAACTGAGATGACATCACAAACCGTGATCGAAGCGTTTGCAATCGAGGAAGAGCGCCACTACAGACTGACCGAAATCACCCTCGAGACCGGTCTTGACGTGCAGTCGTTTCTCGAACTGGTCGATAGCGAAGTGATCAGCGTGATCCGGCAGGAAGGCGATCGCTTCCTGATCACCGAGCACACGCTGACAAAGACCAAGCGCGCGGCGCGCCTGGCGCGCGATTTCGAACTGGCACCCCAAGGCCTGGCGCTGGCGGTGCGCCTGCTGGAGCGCATCGAGGAACTTGAGGCCCGTCTCGCAAGAAAGCCAGGCTGAAACGAAATCAGGCCGGACGGGGCAATGCCACCGTCAGGCCATCGTATTGCGGCAGCACGCCATCGCGTTAGCGTGCGTCCTTGCCAACCTGGTTGCCGACCACGCCACCGACCACTGCGCCGCCGACGGTGCCGACTGGACTGCCGCCCGTGAGGATTGCACCACCGATTGCGCCCGCACCTGCACCGACTGCGGTGTCGGTGCCACGTTCAGAACCGCAACCTGCAAGTGCCAGCGTCATGGCTGAGAGGACCAGGCCTAGTTTGATAGATTTGCTCGTCATTTGAAAAACTCCTTTAAAGGGTTCCGCAAAATGCGGAGGGAATTCAAGCTGATCACGCCTCGCGTTGGACGCGCCGCCGCGATGGGCTATTCATGGCAAGTTGTGTGCCGGGTGAAATGCGCAAATCAGGAACAAGGCTTGCTGCTCCGCACCACTTCTTTCGCGAGCCCCACATGCCTTTAGACACCAATCACTCGATCGAGGATCAGGTAGAAGAACGCCAGTCAAATGGCATCAGTCATGAAGATCAGCAGCATGAAGCACAGGCGCCGCGTGCGGCCGGTGACGAGGACAAGGACCAAAAAAAGCAGCCTGACCACTTAGGTGGCCGACGGGCCTATGACAAGGCGCCGGGTCAGCGCGACGACGAGGGCCATGGCGACGGCGAGGATGCCAAGGATGGCGCCAAGAAGGATGACAAGGGCGGCGACGGCAAGGGCGGTGACAAGGGTGACGGCGACAGCGAGGACAAGCCGCGCAGCAAGAAGCCCCTCATCATTCTGGCCATCGTGATTGTGATCGTCGCGATCATCGGCGTCCTGTGGTGGTTCCTACATCGCAATGACGTCGAGACGGATGATGCCTACACCGATGGCGACGTGGTCACCATGTCGCCCAAGGTATCGGGCTACATCACCGAGCTCTACGTGAGCGACAACACGCGCGTCAAGAAAGGCGATCTGATCCTGCGCATCGATCCGCGCGACTACATTGCAGCGCAAGAGCAGGCCAAGGCAGCGCTCGCGCTGGCGGTGGCGCAGCTCGAGTCCGCGCGTGTCGCCTACCGCATTGCTTCGATCCAGTA
Source organism: Gammaproteobacteria bacterium (assembly GCA_964657655.1). GTDB lineage: Bacteria > Pseudomonadota > Gammaproteobacteria > Burkholderiales > Burkholderiaceae_D > CAJCIC01. Next base: position 8,337 of record CAZZVZ010000055.1, read on the forward strand.
TCCGGCGCAGTTGCGTCAGGCCAGGGCGCAGCAGCGCTCCGCCGAGGCGGGATACGCACAGGCCGAGCAATCGTACCTGCGTCAGCACAGTGTCGACCGGCGCGCCACCACGCAGGAAAGCATCGATGCGGCCAACAGCCAGCAGGTGTCGGCCTCGGCCAATGTCGAGAACGCCAAGGCCCAGGTCGCTGTTGCGGCCACGGTCCCTGAGCAGCTCAAGAGCGCCGCTGCGACCGTGGCGCAACGCGAGGCGCAGGTGCAGCAGGCGCAGGCTCAGCTTGACAGCGCCAATCTGAATTTGTCGTACACCGAGGTGCGCGCGCCGTCGGATGGCTTCATCACCAAGCGCAATGTGCAGCTGGGCAGCTATCTGCCGGTCGGCGCCACCATGTTCTTGATCGTCACGCCAAATGTCTGGATCACCGCCAACTTCAAGGAAGGGCAACTCGGGCGGATGCGTCCGGGTGATGCGGTCGATGTGCGCGTCGATGCTTATAACGGCGTGCTGCTGCATGGCCACGTGGACAGCATCCAGTACGGTAGTGGTTCGCGCTTCTCGGCGTTTCCGACCGAGAATGCCACGGGCAACTACGTCAAGATTGTGCAGCGTGTTCCCGTCAAGATCGTGATCGATAGCGGGCTTGATCCCAATGCGCCTTTGCCCCTCGGATTATCCGTTTCACCGGTGGTGCGTCTGCCGTGAGCGCTGCAGACGCGAAGCATGCGCAGTGGCGCCCGTCGGGCAATCCATGGCTGATTGCCGTGGCGGTCACGCTGGCCGCCTTCATGGAGGTGCTCGACACCACGATCGTCAACGTGGCGCTGCCGCATATTGCGGGAACCATGTCGGTCAGCTACGACGAGGCGACCTGGGCGCTGACGTCCTACCTGGTGGCCAACAGTATCGTGCTGCCGATCTCGGCTTTCCTCGCGCGCAGCCTCGGCCGCAAACGCTACTTCGTGATCTGCATCATAGCCTTCACCATCTGCTCGTTCCTGTGCGGCATCTCGGACAATCTGTTCGAACTGATCATCTTTCGCGTGCTGCAGGGGTTCTTCGGCGGTGGCCTGCAGCCTAACCAGCAGTCGATCATTCTCGATACCTTTCCGCCCAGCCAGCGCGGCAAGGCGTTTGCCATCAGTGCCGTCGCGATCGTGGTGGCGCCGGTGCTGGGACCCACGCTTGGCGGTTTCATCACCGACAACGCTACCTGGCGCTGGGTGTTCCTGATCAATGTCCCGGTCGGCATCCTGACCACATTTGCGGTCATGGCCCTGGTCGAGGACCCGCCCTGGGAAAAGGACGCCAAGCCTGCCTCGACCGACTTCATCGGCATCGGCTTGATCGCCATCGGACTCGGTTCGATGCAGATCATGCTCGACCGCGGTGAGGACGCGGACTGGTTCGCGTCGGACTTCATCCGCACCTTCGCGGTCCTGACGGTCGTTGGCCTAGCCAGTGCGGTGGCGTGGCTGCTCTACACCCGAAAACCGGTGGTCGATCTGCGCGTCTTGAAGGACAAGAACTTCGCGCTCGGGTCGGCGACCATTGCCGCCTTCGCTGCCATCCTCTATTCGAGTGCGATTCTGATTCCGCAGCTGGCGCAGCAGCATCTGGGCTATACCGCAACGCTGGCCGGGCTGGTGCTGAGTCCGGGAGCGCTGTGCATTATTTTTCTGATCCCGCTGATCCAGCGCGTGATGCCGTACGTCCAGACGCGGCTGATCCTGACGGTTGGTTTCATCGTGCTCGGTCTCGCGCTGCTCTACTCGCAGACCCTCACGCCTGACATCGATTTTCATCACCTGGTGATGCTGCGCGCGGCGCAATCGCTTGGCATCGGCTTTTTGTTCGTGCCGACCAGCACGCTCACCTATCTGACCCTGCCGAAGAACCTGCAGGGCGATGCAGCGGCGCTGTTCACCATGTTTCGCAATATCGCAGGCTCAGTTGGCATCTCCCTTGGCACTGCCCTGATCACGACACGGACCCAGGTTCACATGGCCTACCTTTCCGCACACACCAGCAATGCCGATGCCAATTTCGTCGCATCGGTCGCAAGCACCACTGCCGCCGTCAGGAATTACGTGGCCACCAGTGATCCTCATGCAACCGCACTTGGCTATCTCTACCAGACGCTGATCGCGCAATCCTCATATCTGGCCTACATCGATGTGTTCGGCGCATGTGCACTGATGTCGTTCTGCTTCGTTCCTTTCACGTTGCTGTTCTCGCCGGTCAAGGCCAGCGGCCAGGGCGGGGGAGGGCACTGATGAGACGACTCGCTTGTTGCCTGAGCGTACTCGCTGGCATCGCCAGCCTCGCATCGTGCGCGGTGCTCGGCCCCGATTTCACGCCGCCCAAGGAGGTCACGCCGAGCGCCTATGCCGGCAGCAGCGTCGATTTCAATCCGGGAAAGGGTCCGCTTCCGGTACCTGGCCAGGAGCCTGACTGGCACTGGTGGCAGCAGTTCAACGATGCCGAACTCGACCGGCTCGAGCAGCACGCAGTGGCGGGCAATCTCGATCTGCAGGTGGCATTGCTGCGTATCGTGGCGGCGCGCTCGCAGGTCCAGGTGGCACGCGCCCAGGGCCTGCCCAACATCAAGGGAACTGCAAGCGTCAATCGCGAGCAGCTGGGCCTGGCCGGTATTCTCAAATCCAAGGGCAACAGCACGCTGACCAGTTCACCCGAAGCATCCAGTCTGATTTCATCGCTTGAGCAGCCGGTCAATCTGTTCCAGCTCGGATTTGATGCCTCGTGGGAGCTCGATCTGTTCGGCAAGGTGGCGCGTCAGGTCGAGTCGGCCGATGCGCAAAGCGTGGAAGCGATCGAGTCGCGCAACGATGCACTGGTGTCGCTCGAAGCCGAAGTGGCGCAAACCTATTTCCAGCTGCGCGCCGCACAGATGCTGCGCGAAATCACACTCGAGCAGCTGTCCGACCAGCGCCAGATCGTAGCCCTGACCAGCAACCGCTTCCAGTCGGGGCTTGGCAATCAGCCACAGGTCGAGTCGGCACAGGCGCAGCTGTCGAGCGCCGAGGCGCAGCTGCCGCAGTACGACCAGAGCATCGCCATGTCGAGCCACGCACTTGCCGTCTTGACTGGTGAACTGCCGAGCGCGCTGGACGAAGAGCTGCGGCCAGCCGGGGTGCTGCCCGGCCTGCCATCGATGGTCAACGTCGGCATTCCGTCCGACCTCGCCCGGCGTCGCCCCGACATTCGCCAGGCCGAGGCGTCGTTGCACGAGGCCACTGCCGACATCGGTGTGGCCGTCGCGTCGATGTATCCCGATGTCACCCTGTCGGGGACCTTCGGATTGCGCAACACCAGCACCAAATACCTGTTCAACTGGGCGAGCAAGTTCTACACCTTTGGCCCGAGCGTGTCGCTGCCGATCTTCGAAGGGGGCGCGCTGACTGCCAATGTCAGAATCTCCAGAGCCGATGCAGCGGCTGCTGCGCTCAACTACCGCAAGACCGTGCTGAGCGCGCTGCAGGAAGTCGAGGACGCGCTGGTGACCCTGCACGACGACAGCCTGCGCGTGGCGGCACTCAACGATGCTGTGCTCTCCAACCAGAATTCCGCCAACCTGAGCCTGAACAGTTACCGCACCGGGCTTTCCACCTACATCGATGTTCTGACCCAGGAAAACCAGCTGATACTCTCCAGGAACCAGCTCGACCAGGCGCTGCTGAGTGAGACCACCGACCTGGTCAAGCTCTACAAGGCGCTCGGTGGCGGCTGGCAGAGCGAAGCTGTGACACCGGACAGCAGCCAGCCCGCAGTGGGCACGCTTGGCAGTGCCGGCCTGGGCGATGTCAAGGATCCGCAACTGGCACCGCGCTGAATCCGGATCCGTCAGGCGTGAGACAATGCGGCGCGCACATTTCGCGTCATCCAACAACAAGGAGCAGGTCGTGCGACAGGATTTTCTGTCCCATCTGTCAGACACCATCGGTCAGATCAAGGCGGATGGCTTCTACAAGGCCGAGCGTGTGATCGCCAGCCCGCAGTCGTCAAACATCAGTTTGACCGACGGCGAGCAAGTGCTCAATTTCTGCGCCAACAATTACCTCGGGCTCGCCAAT
>CAZZVZ010000056.1:0-12407 GCA_964657655.1 Gammaproteobacteria bacterium
GTCGACGATGTAGCTCTGGCCAAGATCCGGGCCGACGTTGCCAAGCTGCGACAGGGCCACGCCGCCCAGGCCCGCGATGCCCGAGCCAAGGCCGAAGGTCAGCATGTCGATACGCCCGGTCGAGACGCCGACGCAGGCAGCCATGCGCCGGTTCTGGGTCACGGCGCGCACGAACAGTCCAAGCCTGGTCTTGTTGAGCAGCACCCACACCAGCGCCATGACGGCGATGGCAAAGATGATGATGACGATACGGTTGTAGGCCAGCACCAGCCCGCCGAACACCGTGATCCCGCCAGACATCCAGGAGGGATTGGAGACTTCCACGTTCTGTGCGCCGAACAGGGAGCGCACCGCCTGCTGCAGGATCAGGCTGATGCCCCAGGTGGCGAGCAGCGTCTCGAGCGGCCGGCCATACAGCCAGCGGATCACGCTGCGTTCCAGCGCCATGCCGACTGCGGCTGCCACCACGAAGGCCACCGGGATGGCGACCACCACGTAAGCGTCGATGGCACCGGGGAAGTAATGCTTGAAAACCGCCTGCACCATGTAGGTTGCATAGGCGCCGATCATCAGCAGTTCGCCGTGCGCCATGTTGATGATGCCCATCAGACCGAAGGTGATGGCAAGTCCGAGCGCTGCGAGCAGCAGCACACTGGCCAGACTAATGCCGTAGAACACGTTGCCGGCCCAGTCGAGCATGGTCAGGTGGCGCTGGATGCTGTGCACGGTGTCCGTCAGTGCAGCACGTACGTCCGGATCAGGCTCGACGAAGCTGCCATCCGGATTCTTGACCAGCATGCCGTTGAGCAGCGGCACCAGCGATGCATTGCTGCTGCCCGCGAGTGCGCGCGCGGCCTGCATGCGGTTGGCAGGCGTCGGACTTTTCAGATCGACCGTCGCAATCGCCATGCGTAGCGGCTCGGCGACGTGTTCGTCCTTCTCGCTTGCGAGCGCGCGCGCCATCAATTCACGCTGCCCGGGTTCGGGCGAGGCCTGCATGTCCTTGGCTGCCTGGACGCGCACGTTGAGATCGCTCGAGAACAGCCGGGCACCAGCCAGTGCTGATTCGATATGCCGTCTGACGCGATTGTTGATCTCGACCGAGTCGCTGCCTTCGGGCAGTGGCTCGACCGCACCGGTCACGGGATCGTGTGCGACCGACTTGTCGTCGACCAGCAGCACCCGGCCGTCTGGCGTGGCCTGCAGCTGGTCAGCGTTTAATGCGTTGAGAATCTTGAAGGCTTCAGGCGATGCAATCACGCCGAGCTGATCGATGACTTCGATGCGCTTGTCTGAATCTTCACTCGCCAGGCCGTTGATGAGGGCGTTGTCGAGAGTCTGTGCGTGAAGCGACAAGGAGGTGAGCCAGAGCATTGCGCCCAGGGCGCAAAGCAGCATTCCTGTCCAGCGCACCACCGAGGTTCGCGGATGGTACGCGCTGATGCATTTCATTCGAGAGTGCCTTGGTCGAAGAACGACGTGTGCGCCGCACACGCGGCGCACACCTTGCAGAACTGCTGTTACAGGTTTTGCTTCTTTTCGTTGCCTTCGACGTACGGGCTCCACGGCTGAGCACGCACGGGAGGTGTCTTGTAGACCACCTTGAACTGTCCATCAGCCTGGATTTCGCCGATGAACACGGGCTTGTGCAGGTGATGGTTGGTCTTGTCCATTTCGATGGTGAAGCCATCCGGTGCCTTGAAAGTCTGTCCGCCGACGGCGGCAATCACCTTCTCGACATCGGTGCTCTTGGCCTTCTCGACAGCCTGCTTCCACATATGGATGCCGATATACGTAGCTTCCATCGGATCGTTGGTCACAACCGTGTCGGCGTTCGGCAGATTCTTGGCCTTGGCGTAGGCCTTGTACTGCGCAATGAACGCTTCATTGGTCGGGTTCTTGATCGACTCGAAGTAGTTCCAGGCGGCCAGATGGCCCACCAGCGGCTTGGTATCGACACCACGCAGCTCTTCTTCGCCGACCGAGAACGCCACCACTGGCACATCGGTCGCCTTCAGGCCTGCGTTGCCCAGTTCCTTGTAGAACGGCACATTGGAATCGCCATTGATGGTCGAGACCACGGCGGTCTTCTTGCCCGCCGAGAACTTCTTGATGTCGGCCACGATGGTCTGGTAGTCGGAATGGCCAAACGGGGTGTAGCTCTCGCTGATGTCTTCGTCCTTGACACCCTTGGAATGCAGGAAGGCGCGCAGAATCTTGTTGGTGGTACGCGGATAGACATAGTCGGTACCGAGCAGCACGAAACGCTGGGCGCTGCCACCGTCCTTGCTCATCAGGTACTCAACTGCCGGGATGGCTTGCTGATTCGGCGCGGCACCGGTGTAGAACACGTTGTGTTCCAGTTCTTCACCTTCGTACTGCACCGGATAGAACAGCAGGCCGTTGAGTTCCTTGAACACCGGCAGCACCGACTTGCGTGACACCGACGTCCAGCAACCGAACACCACCGAGACCTTGTCCTGGGTCAGCAGACCGCGCGCCTTTTCAGCGAACAGCGGCCAGTTCGATGCCGGGTCGACGACCACTGCCTCGAGCTGCTTGCCCATCACGCCGCCCTTGGAGTTGATGTCATCGATGGTCATCAAGGCAACGTCTTTGAGCGACGTTTCGGAGATTGCCATCGTTCCTGAGAGCGAATGCAAGATGCCAACTTTGATCGTCTCAGCCGCCCCGGCCACGCGGGGAAAGACACCGGCCATGGCCAGTGCGCCACTGCTCATCGCTATATGTTTTAGTGCGGTTCTGCGCTTCATCGATACTGCTCCCTGTTGAAATGGTCAGTCTGGCGGTGCGAATCCCGACGCCTCGATGCTTGGAACATCGAAGCGGGCGAGTTTATGGCGAGTGTCTTTGTCCTCCAGACCGGGTGCCAAGGCGTTGTGAGCCTGTGCTCGGCACTGCCATTTGGCAGCACGACGCCAGACAGTCTTAGTGTCGGGCGCTCGGATGGACGAGGGTCCCTATGCGAAAGGCGTGCCATCGGCGCGCTTTTCGCGCCGATCGCCCATCCTTCGTGCCACTTGGTTGTTTTCCTGAGGCTCGGCGGTCGATATCAGCGACGTGTCGGGAACTTTGGGATTTCGCGTATGTCGCCCAAAAACGTGCGGAGCTGATTCTTGCGCACCAAATAGAGGCATGTGCTCTATGTCCTCTGATGCCACGCAGCAGTACTCTAGAATTGCTCCACTCTGACAACGGACCTGCCGTGCAACTCGATCGCATTGATAAACGTTTGCTCGAATTGCTGCAGCAAGACGGCAAGCTCAGCAACCAGGAATTGGCCGAACGGGTCAATCTGTCCCCGTCGCCCTGCCTGCGGCGCGTGCGCCGGCTGGAGGAAGCCGGCGTGATCCGGCAGTACGTGGCGCTGCTCGAGCCTTCCAAGCTCGGTCTTGGCCTGCTTGCCTATGCCACCGTGCGGCTCGAGAAACATGGCGATTCGCAGCTGCGCTCACCGGTCGATTCCTTCAGGGAAGCAGTAGAAAGCTGGCCCGAAGTCATCGCCTGCTATGCCATGACAGGCGAAATGGACTATCTTCTGCGCGTCGAAGCGCGCGATCTGGAGCACTATTCGCGCTTCGTGATGGATCATCTATTAAGGCACCCGGCTGTGGTTGACGTGAAATCGAGCTTCGCCCTGGAACGCATCAAGGACACCACGGCCCTGCCGCTACCTTCATGACGCGCGCTGACGCCACACCTTTTTCCCGCCATCAGGAACGGCCCGCCTGGCTCATCTTGCGGGTCGACAGCGAGAACATGCATCGTGCACCGCTCGAGGAGATCGACAGCATGTGGGAGCTCTACGAGCGCGCCTGCCTGCAGTTTCCCGCCAAGCGCGTGGAACTGGTGCGCCTGTGGGGCCGGCCAGTGGCGGTGGCGGTGATCGTCGACGGGCGCCTGGCGCTGACCAGAACGGTCGGCTTCACCGGCGAAATCAGGGCCGATTTCGAACGTCTGCAGCACGACAATCCGAACTCTGACGTGCGCATGGTCGAAGTGTTCGGCAAACGCGCCCTGCGCGATGAAGTGCTGGCTGGCCAGATTCCCGAAGTGGCACCGTCCACCACCTGACAATCCGGGCGCCTGGCGCCTCGCAGCAAGGCTTCGCACGACAAAACCGCCGGTCGCTAGTTTTCTGCAGTTCATCGCGCTGCACGTGCGTTTTGTCGCATCTCGCTCGATCCCGAAACAGCCGTCACTAGAATGGCCTGTGAGATAATTTTGGGCGCAGGAATACAGGCGCCCCTCGACCTGGGAATCATGGAAAAATCCTCTAAAAACAAACGCCTGAAAATCGCCGGCGCGCTGCTCGTGGTGCTGCTGGTGGGTTTCCTTGCGATTCGCGCCATGCATCACCAAAGTGGTGACGCAAACGCCAAGGGAGCGCCCAGCGAGCTGCATTTCGAAGCCCAGGATCTGACCTATCTGAAGCCCAGGCCGCTTGCCAGTACGCTTGAGATCAACGGCAACCTGGAAGCGCGCAGCGAGGCGGTGGTGCGCGCCAAGGCGTCGCTCGACGTCAAGAGCATCGCCGTCAGGGAAGGCGACCCGGTGCGCCAGGGCCAGCTGCTGGCCCAGCTCGACACTGCCGAACTGGCGGCGCGCCTGGCCGAGAAGGTCAGTTCTCGCGACTCGGCCAAGGCACAGTTCGAACTGGCACAGAAGAACCGCACCAACAACCAGACCCTGCTCGACAAGAAATTCATCTCGCAAAACGCGTTCGACTCGTCCGACAGCACCTTCAAGGCCAATCAGTCCACCATGGAAGCGGCCGACGCCGAGGTCGAAGTGGCGCGCATTGCCCTGGCGCAGGCGACCGTGACGGCACCGATCTCGGGAATTATCAGCAAGCGCTACATCAAGGTTGGCGAGAAGACGTCGATCGACGGCGAACTGTTTGCCATCGTCGATCTCGACTCGCTGGAAATGCAGGCGCTGGTGCCCGATGCGGACGTGACCCGCCTGCAGCGTGGCATGCGCGCCAAGATCCAGGTCGACGGCATTGCCGACCAGACCTTCGATGCGACGCTCGACCGCATCAGTCCTGCCACCGAGACCGGTACGCGCGCGGTGATGACGTTCTTCTCGGTCAACAATGCCAAGCATCTGCTGCGCTCAGGCGTCTACGCCAGTGGCGGCGTAGCGCTGCAGGCGTCCACGCCGCGCCCGGCGATCCCTTTGACCGCGGTCTCGAACGACGCCGGCCAGCCGATCGTGTGGACCGTCGAGAACGGCAAGCTGACGCGCCGTCCGGTGCAGCTTGGCATTCGCGATGTCGACGCTGGCTGGGTTGAAATACGCAAGGGGCTCGATCCGAATGTGCCGGTGCTCGCCACCAAGTTCGACGACCTGAAGGAAGGCGCGCCCGCCAAGGTCGTCGCAGCGTCCGATCCGGGCAGCGCTGCGCCTGCCAGCTCTTCGGCCGCCGCACCCGCTGCCCAGAAGAAGGCCCCGGCCTGATTGAGCGCGGCGCCCAGGGCGCCGCGTGTTCCCTCGACGAGGACGAATCACATGTGGATCACCAAGGTTTCCATCAACAACCCCGTGTTCGCCACCATGGTCATGGTCGGCCTGTGCGTGCTGGGTCTGTTCTCATACAGCAAGCTCGGCGTCGAGCAGCTGCCCGACATCACCATCCCGGTGGTGAGCATCAGTGTCCTGTATCCAGGGGCCTCGCCCGAGGCGGTCGAGAACGACATCACCAAGCCGATCGAGAATGCGGTCAACGCGGTTGCGGGCATCAAGACCCTGCGCTCGTCCTCGTTTGAGGGCGACTCCGAGACCAGCATCGAGTTCAAGGTCGGCACCAACGTCGATCGCGTGATTCAGGAGGTGCGCGACAAGGTGGCCCAGGTGCGCCCCACCTTTCCGCGCGAGGCCAAGGAGCCACTCATCGCACGCGAGAACACCGAGAATGCCCAGCCTGTGGTGCAGCTGGCGGTGACCTCGAGCACGCGCGATCTGAAAGAGCTCAGCACGCTGACCGATCAGGTGATCGTCAAGGAACTGCAAAAGACCATCGGTGTCGGCCGCGTCTCGGTTGACGGCAATCGCGCGCGTCAGGTGCGCATTCTGGTTCATCCCGAGCAGCTCGCCGCCTACGGCATTGCCATCGATCAGGTGATGGATGCGATTCGCAACTCCAACCAGGACATTCCGGCGGGCCAGATCTCCAACTCGGCGACCGAAGCCGTGGTGCGGGTCGACGGCAAGCTGAAGAACATCGACGACTTTCGCCGCATCGTGGTGGCGCGCCGCGGCGCTGGCAACGCCAGTGCGCCGGTCTACCTGAGCGAGGTGGCCGACGTCAGCGACGGCATCGAGGAAGCCACCACCATCTCGCGTCTGGACGGCCAGACCGCGGTGGGACTGAACGTCTTCAAGGTGCAAGACGCCAACATCGTCGAGACCGGTCATGCAGTGCGCGCGGCGATCGCCAAGCTGAAAGAACGTCTGCCCGAAGGCGTCAATGTGGTGGAACTCTATTCCAATGCCGACTGGGTCAGCGACTCGCTGCGCGGCGTCAAGGAAACCCTGCTGGAAGGCGGCCTTCTCACCATCTTTATCGTGTTCTTGTTTCTGCGCAGCTGGCGCAGCACCATCATCACAGGCCTGACGCTGCCGATTGCGGTGATTTCGTCTTTCATCGCCCTCTACATGTTCGGCTTCACCCTCAATTTCATGACCATGATGGCGCTGTCACTTTGCGTCGGTCTGCTGATCGACGATGCCATCGTGGTGCGCGAGAACATCGTGCGTCACCTGCGCATGGGCAAGAGCCATCTGGATGCGGCGCGTGAAGGTACCGAAGAAATCGGCCTTGCCGTGATGGCCACCACCTTTGCCATCGTGGCGGTGTTCGTGCCGGTGGCCTTCATGTCCGGCATCTTCGGCAAGTTCTTCTTCCCTTTCGGGGTCACGGTCACGGTGGCGGTGCTGATCTCGCTGTTCGTGAGCTTCACGCTCGACCCGATGCTGTCGTCGCGCTGGGTCGATCCGCCGCAGTCGCGCATGGCCCAAATCGTCCCGATTCGCATGGTGCTGGACTTTGTCGAGCGCAACGTGCTGGCACTGCATCACACCTATCACCGCGCACTCGGCTGGTCGCTGGAACATCGACGCAAGACCCTTCTCATCGCAGTCGCGCTGTTCTTCGGCAGTTTCGCCCTGTTCCCCCTGGGGCTTGTGGGCAGCGAGTTCATCCCGGATGTCGATGAAAGCTATATCAGCCTGCGCCTCACCACGCCGGTCGGCTCGAGCCTCGAGTACGCCGACCAGAAGACCGCCCAGGTCGAACAGCAGCTGCGCGAATTCAAGGAGATCAAGCACGCCGATGTCGATATTTTCGGCGACGGCCGCGGTGTCGTGCGTATCGATCTGATGCTGGTGCCCAGAAGCGAACGCAAGCGTTCCCAGAAAGATCTCGAGAAGGCGATCCGCGATCGCCTGTCGCATGTCGCCGGCATCCAGACTTCCATCGGATACGAGCCGCCCATCTATATTGCCGTGCTTGGCCCCGACGTCGAGAAGCTCAACAAATACAGCGCCGACTTCTCGACCGAGATGGCCAAGATTCCAGGCGTGGTCGACATGTATCTGAGCAACCGTCCGGGCGTGCCTGCCATCTCGGTGCGGCCCAACCCCGACGTGGCCTCCGATCTCGGACTGACCACGGCTGCCATCGGCAATGCCCTGGCTCCGCTGGTAGGCGGCGAGACCGTCACTTACTGGCTCGGACCGGACGGCCAGAACTATGGCGTACGGGTGCAGCTGCCACGCGATGAACGCACGCGCGCCAACACCATCGGTGACCTGATGCTGAGCACCAACAAGCTCGACGCCAATGGCAATCCACGGCTGGTGCCGCTGCGTCAGGTGGCATCGGTGGTGGTCTCGAGCAGCCCGCAAGTGATCAAGCGCCAGGATCTGCAGCGCCGCGTCGCGGTGTACGCCAACATCGAGGGCCGCGACAAGGGCGCTGTCGGCACCGATATCGCCAAGCTGGTGGCCTCCACCTCGAAGAACCTGCCGCCGGGTTATTCGATTTCGATCGGTGGCCAGCAGCAGCAGCAAGACGAATCGGTGGGCGCTCTGTTCGGTGCGCTGACGCTCGCCGTGATCTTCATCTATCTGGTGCTGGCCTCGCAGTTCGGCAGCTTCCTGCAGCCGGTTGCCATCATGGCGTCGCTGCCACTGTCCCTGATCGGCGTGCTGCTGGCACTGGCTTTCACCGGCACCACGGTCAATCTGTTCTCGATGATTGGTTTCGTGATGCTGATGGGCCTGGTCACCAAGAACGCCATCTTGCTGGTCGACTTCGCCAATCGTGGTCAGGCGCTTGGCATGTCGCAGCACGAGGCACTGATGACCGCGGGCGAGGTGCGTTTGCGGCCGATCCTGATGACCACGGCTGCCATGGTGTTTGGCATGCTGCCGCTCGCGCTCGGTCTTGGCGAAGGTTCGGAACAGCAGTCACCGATGGGGCGTGCCATCATCGGCGGCGTATTGACCTCGACGCTGCTGACACTGGTGGTGGTGCCGGTGCTGTATTCCTACCTGGATGTCTGGGGCCGGCGCTTTAGCGAACGTTACCGTGCCAAGACCGAGAAAAAACTGGCGCAGATGCATCGACCGGCATCCGAAGTGGTCGGTGGCGGCGGTCCGGTGTCAGGTCAGCCGGCAGCACCCCACGACCATCGCAACCCGTAACACCTGGGTCAATTCATTGCGTCAGCGGGGTGACTGTATAGCCGCGCTGACGCAAGGTGGCGATCAGCCCGTCAGGTCCGAACAGATGCAAGGCGCCCACGGCAAACAGCGTGCTGCCAGGTCGTGCCATCTGTTTTTCGACAGCATCGGCCATCGAGACGTCGCGCGCCTTGAGCAGCACTTCCGCCATGAACTTCGGATACAGCCCGTCCTCGACCGACAGGTTTTCGAGCACCCGGTCCATGGCCGCCGTGTCGCTCTTCTCCCATGCCGCGAGCAGCTCTTTGGCTTCATCGGCAATACGTCCCGAATCGATCTGCTGCAGCGTGCGCCTGAGGGCATCGGCCTGCACCTCGCTGGGCGCCTGGCCGAGCAGTTTTAACTGGGCATCGGCACCCTCGAGCTCGATCACGTCTTTGTGATCCTGAGCCGCCTCGGCCACCAGCAGCGCCTCGGAACCGCGGCGCGGGTCGAGCCCGGCGCGCGTCAGGCTCAGCACCGACAGCACGTTCGACAGCATCAAGGGGCGCAGCTGCTCGGCGCGTTCCGCGGGCAGCGACAGCTGTGCGGCCACCTTCTGCGCATGTGCATCGAGCTCTGCATCGACATGCATGGCGAGGTGGTCGCCGTCGGGATATTTGCCCCAGGCCTGCATGGCACGCGCGATGCCAACCTGGTCGCGCGGATCGAGTTCGATGACGACGTGCTGAGAGACGCTGATCAGGTGTTTCGTGTAGCCATCGAGATTCGACCCACCACTGCGCCCGACATGCAAGGTGCCGTAAAGCATCAGCGGCTGTCCGTCCGTGACGCCCGGTTTGGCCACCGAGTAGATGAAGCCGTGCGGCGCCGGCCCGGCGCTGTCTGCTTGCGCCAGCACGCCAAAGGAGGCGCTCGCCAGTGCCGTGGCCAATGTCACTGCGACTGCGGCGATAGCCAGTGTCGACGCCCTCGCCTTGGTGGCGTCTGGACCGAGCCCTCCGGCACGCCAGCGAGTTGCCACCGGTTACTGCGCAGCCGGCGTGGTAGCACCCGCAGGCACCGAAGGCGCAGGCTGGGAGGCTGCCGGAGCGTCAGGTGGCGGTTCGGCGTTGGGCGGCGAGATGACCTGCCCCTGCATGCGCCGCAGTTCCTCGTCGGTGATGTACTCGAACTCCTTGACCACGCCCATCACATGCGGCTGCTGGCGTGCAATCTCGGCGGCGTAGTCACCCTCATGATGCGTCACACGTCCCATCAGATAGACGATGCTGTTCTCGGTCACCACCTTGAAGGCATTGGCAAAAATGTCACTGCGGTTGACCAGCGCCGCCTTGACGCTGGCGGTGATGTACGCATCGGTGGAGCGCTCACCGACCCCTGAAGGCGCCCCGATGCGCAGTTCATTGATCACTTCAGCGACCTGTGGAATGGCGTGCATGATCTGGTCGGCGCGCTGCTTGCTGGCCTCGTCGAGCACCTCTCCTGTCAGCAGCACGCGCCGGTTGAAGACATTGACGTTGATATGTGCCGCGCGTCCGAACACCGCATCAAGGTCGTTGTCACCGCGCACTGCGATGACCTTGTCGTCGGTCTGTGCGCCGATGGTGCGCCGGTCGGTCGCGGCGTAGGAGCCGTAGGCAGCAGCCCCCACGATCACGGGAAAGCAGCCCGATAGCGAACAGCACGCTGCCGCCAGCGCGATCACGGCCACGCTGATGCGGCCGGCCAGATAGTGCGGTGATGCCGCAGATGTCATTCCTCGTCTCCCAAAAAATTCCAGTCGATGGCGTCGCACAGGCAGTTCAGCACAATGTGCTGCATGGCGTCGATGATGATCGCGCGCTCGCTTGGCAGCAACAGATGGACGTCGCTTTGATGCAGCGCCTCGGCCACGATACCGCCATTGCCACCGGTAATCGCGATCACCTGCATGCCGCGCTCGTGGGCGGTGTTGACCGCATCGAAGACGTTGCTGCAGTTGCCAAGGGATGACAGAGCCAGCAACACATCTCCTGGCCGTCCCAACCCCTCGATCTGACGCGCGAAGTCAGGCACGCTTTGCGCCGCGAGTGCCAAACGCTCCTGGCCGTGCTTGGCACCAAGCGCGATGGCCGGCAACGCCAGCCGGTCGCGCTCGAAACGCCCGAGCAGACTGCTCACCAGGCGCTCGCACTCGGCATCTCCTGGCGCATTGGCACATGCAATGATCTTGTGGTCATCCGAGAGTGCTGCAACCATGCACTCCGCGGCCCCGCCGAGCGGGCCGATCAGCAGTTCAGTGCTGGCCAGCAGCGCCTTGGCGTGCTCGCCGAATTGCTGTTGAATCCGTTCAGCCAGAGTCATGGTGCGAGTATAGCAATCCGTTCGAAGGCACCGAAGGCACAGGGCCGGCATTTGCGTGTCGAGGTGTTGGCCCTCACAATCCGGGCATGGCGATCCCCCCGTTGGACAGCAGCGAACAAGGCCAGCTCGACCCGCCGACCAACTGGCTCGAGCAGAGCGGCCGCGAACAGGACTGGCCGAAGGGCGCGCTCTACGTGATCGCAACGCCCATCGGCAATCTGCGCGACATGACGCTACGCGCACTCGACTGCCTGACCCGACTCGATGGCCTGGGCGCGGAAGATACACGCCTGACGCGACGCCTGCTCGATCAATATCATGTCAAGTGCGCAACCTTCGCCTTGCACCAGCATAACGAGGCGGCCGCGGCCCAGCAGGTGATCAGTCGCCTGCAGCAGGGCCAACGCATCGGCTACGTGTCGGATGCGGGCACCCCGGGCATCAGCGATCCGGGTGCGCGTCTGGTCGCTGCCGTCACCCGGGCCGGCTTTCGCGTCATCCCGATTGCCGGGGTGAGCGCGCTGACCAGCGCCGTATCAGCCGCAGGCCTGCCTGATGCGCCGCTTTTCTTTCTCGGGTTTTTGTCGAGTAAACAGGCGTTGGCGCGCCGTGAACTGGAAGGCCCGCTGTCGCTCAACGCCAATCTGGTGCTGTATGAAGCGCCGCATCGCATCGAGGCGACACTCAGGCTGTTGGTCGAACTGGCCGATCGCAGGCGGCTCGTGACGGTCGCACGCGAACTGACCAAGCAGTTCGAAACCATCGTCACCGGCCCCCTGGACAGCATTGAAGCACTGCTTGGGAGCAGTGGCCCGCTGCGCGGCGAGTTCGTCATCTTGCTGCACGCAGCAGAACAGAAGATTGAGCAGGCCGAACACAACGCACATGACCGCACCTTGCTGATCCTGTTGGAGCATCTGCCGGTGTCGCAAGCCGTCGCGCTTGCCACGCAGTTGACCGGCGCTGCGCGCAAACTGCTCTACAAGCGCGCACTGGAACTCAAGCCCGGCGACGAGGCCACCCTCGAGTAGCGGTTTGCATCGCCTGCCTCGACGCTTGAGGCCTAGTGCGGTGCAATCACCATCGGCGCAATGCCCAGATCGCTACGCAGCCGGTCGGCCGCAGCGATCGCGTCCTGACGGCTGCTGTAGGGTCCGAGTTGCACGCGATAGACCTCGCCGAATGACACCACGCGCAGGCGCTGTGCGAGGCTGGCATCGAGTTCACCATTCATGTGCGCCAGAAAATCGTCAGCACCGGTCTTGACGCGAAATGCGGCGAGCTGCAGGAAGACCGCATCCCCTGAAGGCGTGTTGACGACCCCGGCATTGAGGTCGCTGGCCGCACTG
>CAZZVZ010000057.1:0-12016 GCA_964657655.1 Gammaproteobacteria bacterium
GGCGGCGCGGTGGCCTCTTCAACGATATTTTCGTAGATGCGCAAAAAGTACTTGCAACTTCAATAGTGTTGTAGTTAACTACAACACTATTGAAGTGATGTGGTTATCTGCGTCGCCGACCAGCCCACAGTGCTTAAAAGGGGAAGGGCGATGAACACAGCGGTCATGACAGGCGGCATGCGGCGCGACTTCTCCGGCTCGATCGTCAAGTTCGCCGCGCGTTTTTGCTTCGCCGTGCTGGTGGCAGGCCAGCTGGTATTTGGCTTTAGCCTGGCGGCGTTCTACGGACTCGCCTCCTGGCGCGAGCACTGGCAGTCGTGGAATCATGTGATGAAGCACGGCTATATGCCTGGAGCATCACTTGGTAATGCGGTCGTGGTCGCTCATGTTCTGACTGCGACGGTGGTGGTCTTGACCGGCACCATGCAGCTGATTCCGGTCATCCGCCAGCGCCTGCCCGCGCTGCATCGCTGGACCGGACGTGTCTATCTGCTGAGCGCGGTCGTGCTCGGCAGCGCCGGTATTGTGGTGCTCTGGACGCGCTCGAGTGGTGGCGATCTTCCAATGCGCATCGGAGCGAGCATTGATGCGCTTCTCATCGTGGTCTTCGCCGGACTGACGTTTAGAACCGCATTGGCGCGCGAGTTCCTCGCACACCGTGAATGGGCGTTGCGGCTGTTCGTCGTGGTCAGCGCGGCATGGTTCTTTCGCGTAGCTGTCACACTCATGTTCGCGATCAACGGCGGGCCGTTCGGCTTCGATCCCAGGACAACATCAGGCCCGCTGCTGACCTTCATGACGTTCGCAGAGTATCTCGGGCCACTGGCGATGCTCGAGCTTTATTTTGAGGCCGGGCCGAAGGCAAGCGCCAGGCGCCGCACCGCGACTGGCCTTGGATTGATGGTCGTGTCGCTCGCTCTTGCGGCTGGCATTGTCCTGCTCTCCGCTGGCAGTTCGGTGCCCAACATCGCGCTGGCCTTCGACGCGCGCATTCCGGTCTCTGAGCCCTTCGCCGCGACACTCGACTCGGCTGGAATCGAGCAGGCGGTAAAGCAGTACCATGCGCTCAAGCAAGAGGCGCCGGGGAACTACAATTTCGACGAAAAGGAACTCAACGCGCTGGGCTACCGCCTGATCGCTGATCAACGTCTAGACGATGCAGTTCGTGTTTTCCAGCTCAACGTGGAAGCCTATCCGAACTCGAGCAACACCTATGACAGTCTCGGCGAGGGCTATATGGACGAGCATCAAAATGATCTGGCGATTGAGAATTACCGTAAGGCGCTTGCGCTCGACCCCAGCAACAAGAACTCTGCGGCGATGCTGCGCCGCTTGCGCGGCGGCTGAGCATGCAGCGCCCTCGGTCGCGTCACGGTTGTGTGATGAGGCTGCGATAAACTAAATTGAGTCGGCACGCAGGTGTGCGTCTGACAGTCACGGAAGAGACATGGATTTCGAGTGGAACGACAGCCAGCCGATCTACCGGCAGCTAAGAGACCGGGTGGTTGCGATGATTCTAGAAGGTGCCCTCAAGGAGGGCGAGCCCCTGCCGTCGGTTCGCAGTGTGGCAGCCGAATGCAGAGTCAATCCGATCACCGTTCTGAAGGCTTACCAGCAGCTGGTCGACGAGCAGATTGTCGAGAAGCAACGCGGTCGGGGCATGTTCGTCGGTGCGGGTGCGCAAGCAATCCTGCTTGCAGCCGAGCGCGACAAATTCATAGCTGAGGAGTGGCCCCGGGTTTTCGCCACCATCAAGCGGCTCGGGCTGTCGCTCGAGCAGTTGATGACGGCATCTGCTGGCGTCGACCCACAATCTGCAGTTCTAGGGGAGTAATTTCACAATGTTATGTATCGAAGCTCGCGGCTTGCGCAAGGTGTACGGCAGCACGGTCGCGCTCGACGGCGTCAACCTGACCGTCGACGAAGGCCGCATTCTCGGACTGATCGGCCTTAACGGCGCGGGCAAGACAACGGCGCTGAAGGCCATTCTCGGCCTGATGGAATTTGACGGGGAACTGACCGTTCTCGGGCGCGATCCGTGGACCGAGCGCGATCAATTGATGCGCGAAGTCTGTTTCATCGCCGACGTCGCGGTATTGCCGCGCTGGATGCGCGTGTCGCAAGCGGTCGACTACGTCGCGGGTGTCCACCCGCGATTCAATCGCCTCAAGGCAGACGGCTTTCTTGCGCGCACCGGCATCAAGCGCTCAAGCCGGGTGCGAGAACTCTCCAAGGGTATGGTGACCCAGTTGCATCTGGCGCTCATCATGGCCATCGACGCGCGTCTTCTGGTTCTCGACGAGCCAACCCTTGGACTGGATATCCTGTACCGCAAGCAGTTTTATGACTCGCTGCTCAACGATTACTTCGATCAGACCCGTACCATCGTCATTACCACCCACCAGGTGGAAGAGATTCAGAACGTGTTGACCGACATCGTCTTCATCAATCAGGGACGTATCGTCCTCGAAAGCAGCATGGAATCCTTTGAATCGCGTTATCAGGAAGTGATGGTCCATCCGCAGCATCTCGAAGCGGCGCGTGCCCTCAAGCCGCTCCAGGAGCGTCAGGTTTTCGGGCGCAGCATCATGCTGTTCGACCGCGTCGATGCGGCGCAGCTGGCAGCGCTCGGTGACGTGCGCACGCCAAGTCTTGCCGATCTATTTGTCGCGATGGTCGGAGACACATCGCGTTCTGCCGCCGGAGCTGCAGCATGAACACCATCAGCAACGCCATGAATGACCCGCACGCAGGCGCACCTGCGGCAGTCGTTCCGAATATTACCCAGGCAACCCTGCTGTACTGGTCGATCAGACGCGAGATCTGGGAGAACAGATCGGTCTACATTGCACCGATCGCCGCCACGGTGGTGTTCCTGCTCGGCTACCTGCTGGCCAGCTCGCATCTGGGTGTCACCATGTTTCAGGTCAGCAGTGGCGACCCCGATGCGGCGCGCGGAGATGTCTTTTTGCGGGCCTTGAATGCAAATGCCAGCATCGTCATGGGCGTGAGCGCCATCGTCGGCTTCTTCTATTCGCTCGATTCGCTCTACAGCGAGCGACGCGATCGCAGCATCCTGTTCTGGAAGTCGCTGCCGGTCTCTGATCTGATCACGATTGCATCCAAGGTCGCGGTACCGCTGGTGGTGTTGCCCGTGGTCGCGTTCGTGGTCATTGTTGTCACACAACTCTTCATGTTGCTGCTCGGCAGCGCGGTGCTCGCGGCCCACGGGCAAAACGTTGCTGACCTCTGGTCGGCGGCCTCGGTTTTGAGCGGCTGGCTGGTGCTGCTTTACATGATGATTGTGTTGAGCCTTTGGTACGCGCCCATTGTCGGCTGGCTGTTGCTGGTGTCGGCCTGGGCGCAGCGGCTTGCGATTCTTTGGGCCATCCTGCTGCCGTTTGGCTTGTGCCTGGTCGAGAAGATCGGATTTGGAACCTTTCACCTCGGCACTCTCGTCGGCCAGCGCATCGGCGGCGGCATCAGGGCCGGCTTTGATAGCGAAGAGCTGAACCAGGCGTTCGGCTCTGCGGCGACTGCCGGACCACCGGCGTGGGCCAGGAACTTTCACGGTCTGTTCGGGCTGACGCCCGATCCGGTGCAGTTCGTTTCTTCGCCAGCGTTGTGGATTGGACTGGCACTCGCGGTGGCCATGTTCGCCGGTGCGATTCGTCTGCGCCGCTCGCGCGAGGCGCTCTAGTCGGGCTCGGGCAGCGGCAGGTCACACGCGTGTCATGTGTCCTCGACCTGGCGCGTGGTACATGACGCAGACGAAAGCAGTTCAGGGGCCTCGCTTGGGAAACTTGATACCCAAGGCCCGCTCACGCTGACGGCCAGCGCGGCAGAAGTAATCCAGCTGGCACAATTGCCCTCTGGCGCCTTGACCGAGCTCCATTTGATGGCGCGCATGCGCGCAACGTCGAGCGGAGCGCCATGGCGCTTGAGCCAGGCTTCCTTGAGCGTCCATAGTTCAGTGAAAAAACTTTCGCGGCGCGCCGGCGACAGTCGCCTGATCAGGCGCTGCTCTTCGTCGCTGCACACTTCTTCGATCAGTTCGCTGGTGGCACGTCTTCGGTCGATGCGCTCGATGTCAACGCCCACTGGCACGCCTGCTACGGCACAGGCGACCCAATCGCCACTGTGGCTGATGGAGATATGCAGATCAGGCCGGTCGGCCAGGTAGGGTTTGCCAGTCGCGCTGACGTGGATCAGGAAGCTCCTGGTACCGGCCTTGTCCAGAGTGGCGAGCAGTCTGTGCACCAGGGCCCGGCCGGCGATGAACTGGCGCCGTCTTTTGGTGTGCGACATGGATTCAAGGCGCTCCAGTTCGAGCGGCCCGAGCAGCGTCGTATCGTCCAGACCGGCAGTGTCGATGCGTTCAAGCCACAGGCGAGCCGACCGGTTTGGGTTGCTGTTCACGCAACCCAGCGTTTGAAGACCAGCGACGTGTTGATGCCGCCGAAGGCGAAGTTGTTGCTGACCACGATTTCGGCATCGATGTTGCGGCCCGCACCATCGAGGTAGTCGAGGCTGGCGCAGGCCGGATCGACCTGGGTGAGGTTGAGGGTCGGGGCGAACCAGCCGCTCCTCATCATCTCGATCGTCATCCACGCTTCGAGCGCGCCGCACGCGCCCAGCGTGTGCCCCATGTAGCTTTTGAGCGATGAGATCGGCAGGCGTTCGCCGAACACTTCGCGCGTGGCTTGTGATTCGGCCACATCGCCATGCTGGGTAGCGGTGCCATGGGCATTGACGTAGTCCACCGCCTCGGCGGCAATGCCGGCATCGCTTAACGCCAGTCGCATGGCATGGGCCATGGATTCTGCGTTCGGATGAGTTACATGGCTGCCGTCGCTGTTGGTCCCGTAGCCGATCAGTTCTGCATAGATGGTGGCACCGCGCGCCCTGGCATGCTCCAGTTCTTCCAGAATGAGAGTGCAGCCGCCTTCGCCCAGCACCAGGCCATCGCGCGCGGCGTCGAACGGGCGCGGCGTCAGCTGCGGTTCGTGGTTATGCGCCGAACTGGTGGCAAACAAGGTGTCGAACACGGCAGCTGCGGTGGGATCGAGTTCCTCGGAGCCGCCTGCCACCATCACCTGCTGCTTACCGGACTGGATCGCCTCGAAGGCAAAGCCAATGCCCTGACTGCCTGAGGTGCAGGCACTCGAGGTTGTAATGATGCGCCCGGTGATGCCGAAGAACACGCCGATGTTGACCGGCGCCGTATGCGACATCATCTTGATGTAGGTATTGGCGGTGATGCCCTCGGTCGACTTTTCGTACAGCATTTTGCCGAAGTCGCTCACCGCTTTGGGTGAACCCGACGAGGATCCATATGAGATCCCCACCTGGCCGTTCTTCAGAAGCGGATCATTGAGAAGCCCGGCATCGCTGAGCGCCAGATCGGTGGCGCGTGTTGCCAATAGCGCGACCCGTCCCATGCTGCGCATGCTTTTCCTGTGATAACCCTGGGCCGGCAGATCGAACGGTGCCGCACGCGCTGCGACCTGGGTATTCAGGCCACGATATTCGGCCCACTCATCGATTACGCTGACCGCATTCTTGAGCGATTTGAGATGGGCATGGACGCTGGCCCAGTCGTTGCCGAGGGGGCTCAGTGCGCCACAGCCTGTAATCACAACGCGCTTCATCAGGCAAGCCCGCCATTGACTGAAATCACCTGACGCGTCACGTAGGCGGCGCCTTCGCTCATCAGGAAACTCACCACCGATGCCACTTCGCTCGCCGTTCCGATGCGGCGCATGGGAATCGCATCGAGCGCCTTGCTGAGCAAGGTCTCGTCGACCAGCTCCGTCTCGATCAGGCCCGGAGCCACGCAGTTCACCGTGATCTGACGGCTCGCCAGTTCGACTGCAAGTGCCTTGCTGGCGCCGATGATCCCCGCCTTGGCGGCGCTGTAGTTGACCTGCCCACGGTTTCCCATCACGCCGGAGACTGACGACAGTGTCACGATGCGGCCGGGTTTCCTGCGCCTCACCAGTGGCATGACGAGGGGCTGCAGCACGTTGTAGAAACTGTCGAGGTTGGTATGAATCACTGCATCCCAGTCTTCGCCCGGCATGGCCGGAAAGGCGTTATCGCGTGTGATGCCGGCATTGCACACCACGCCGTAGTAGCAGCCGTGCTGCTCGACATCGGCGAGCAGGATTTCGGCGCTCTTCTCGCGTTGACTGACATCGAACTGCAGTACTCGCGCTTCTCGT
This sequence comes from Gammaproteobacteria bacterium, assembly GCA_964657655.1. GTDB lineage: Bacteria > Pseudomonadota > Gammaproteobacteria > Burkholderiales > Burkholderiaceae_D > CAJCIC01. The sequence goes on from CAZZVZ010000057.1 coordinate 6,225, forward strand.
CCGATGGCCTTGATTTCCTGCTCCACCAGGCGTGCCTGCTCAAGCTGTGCGCGGCAGTGCACGACCAGGTCATAGCCGTCGCGCGCCAGCTGCAAGGCGATTGCACGCCCGATGCCCCGACTCGAGCCGGTGACCAGCACGGTGTTAGCGGCCAATTTTCTGGTCCATCAGAAAAGCCTTCGCGTCCAAAGGCTCGAACACGGCCAGCTGGCCGCGTGCTATCTCAAGCCCATCAATACGGATGCTGCAGTCAAAACGTCCCAGCCCGTTACCGGCTTCGATCTCGCGCTCGACATCAATATGCAGCGTCTCGCCCTCCCTGAAGAAGGAACGATGGCACAGATAGCGGCGTGTGCCTAACAGAAAGCCCACCTTGGGCGCCTGGTTGCGCCGGCGTGCCTGCCAGCCGGCCCAAGCGGCGATGGTCTGCGCCATGTACTCAATACCCGTCCAGGCACCGGTCCCCTGTGGCCGATAGAACACATCGCCTGCGCGGACTGTGGCGCTGGCTGATGCACCGTCAGCATCGGCATCGATGATGCGCTCGAGCAGCAGCATCGGCCCGCGGTGCGGCACCAGCTGTTCTGCAGGAAGATCCACGCGTGCGCGGCTCAAACTGCGCTTCCAGCCGGAACCCGCGACAGCACGAGCGATGCGTTGCTGCCGCCGAAGGCGAACGAATTGCTGAGGATGTGCTGCACCGGTCGCCCAAGAGAGGTGCCGGGTTCCACCAGATTCAGCAAGGGCAGGTCAGGATCGACCTGGTGATCCCACCAGTGCACCGGCAACTGGCCTTGCGGGTTGTCGCAAAGCAGCAGCCAGCACAGGGCCGCCTCGAGGGCGCCGGCGCCGCCGAGGGTGTGACCAGTCAGCGGTTTGGTGGAACTGACTGGCGTTCGTTGGCCGAACATGGTGGCAAGCGCCAGACTTTCCATGGCGTCGTTTTGCGGCGTCGCAGTGCCATGCATGTTGACGTAGTCGATGTCAGACGCTTCAAGTCCGGCTCGCTCGAGCGCCTCGCGCATCGCCCGCAGTGCGCCTCGTCCGTCTGGCGCTGGCGCTGAAATATGATGCGCATCCGAAGATTCTCCCCAGCCGGACAGCTCGACCGGACCTGGTTCGCGGGTCATGAGGAACAGCGCGCCACCCTCGCCGATGTTGATCCCCACGCGATTCCTGCTCATCGGATTACAGCGCCCGGCATCGACGGCTTCGAGCGAAGCGAAGCCTGCAACCGTGAAGCTGCAGATTGAGTCCATGCCGCCTGTGATGACCGCATCGCACAGGCCGGCGCGCAACAGACGCGCTGCGCTTGCCATCGCCTTGCTGCTTGACGAGCATGCGGTCGATACCACGAAGGCAGGGCCCGTGATGCCGAGCAGCTTGCTGAGCAGACCGGACGCCGAGCCCATTTCCTGCTGGCCGATATGAAACGATTCCGGCAAGGCGCCGTTGGCGTACCAGTGCCCGATTGCGTTCTGGCCTTCGAGGATGCCCGAGGTGCTGGTGCCAAGCACGACCGCAACGCGTTCGCGACCAAAACGTTCGATGGCTGCGTCGACCGGCTGCCTGATCTGCTTGAGCGCGGTGGCAAACAGGGAATTGTTGCGGCTGCGCAGCGGCAGCGCCATGTCGGCAAGGTCGGCCAGTTCGCTGGTGACGATGCCAAGCTTCAGGCTTCGCCCCGATAGCGCGGTGGTGCTGTCGGACAGTCCGCCTGGGGTCAGGTCCCAAAGCCCCTGGCGTACCTGATCGGGATGGTCTCCCAGGGCACAGACGATGCCGAGATGATTGAGGAAAACAGGCGCTCTTGCCATCACGGACTGTCCTGCAAGGAAGACTCGATTTCAAGGCTGTAGCCTTCGGCGCGATTGTCGAGTTGCGCGCGCCCGGTCCAGGCAGGGGTGGCGCTGTAGTGCACGACCACTTCTGGCACCTGGTCGTAAGTCAGCGTGCGCGTGCGACCCGTCTCGTCGAGTCCCCAGTGGGCTGGCAGCGCTTCCCGGATCGACGGCGCTGGCCAGTACACCAGCTGGATATCGCGTAACACGGCCTCACTGTCGACGGCCACAGGCAGCAACGGATGACGGCTGCTGTCGAGATGATGTCCATCCCAAGACAGTGTCAAGACACGCTGGCCGAGTGCAAAGGCGGCCAGTTTGAGGCTGGACTGATCGATCTGCAGCAGCGCATCCAGGCTGTGCTCACTGCCGCCCACCGACATGCGCGCCGCGTCGGGCAGCTTCTTGATCGTCAGGCGTTGCACCAGGTTCAGATCCTGTTTGAGCGCGGACGGTGCCAGATGCAGCACCGGCACCTGCGGTGCTCGTGCTGGAGCGAGGGCGCAGCCTGAGGTCATCAGCGCCAGCGTAAGCACACCCGTCAGGCCGCGCACAGTTGCTCGAGTACCTTGAGCCGGCGCGGCTGCGCCACGTAGGGGTTGCGGGTATCCCAGGCGTATCCCGCCAGAATTGCGGCGATCATGCGCCGGATGTCGGGATCCTGATTGGCATGGAAGATGACATCCTGGAATCCGCCCGCATACCAGCTCTCGACGAAGGCGCGAAACGCGTTGACGCCAGCCCGCAGGGGGTCGGCGTAGTCGCTTTGCCAGTCGACGCTCTCACCGCGCGCTTCCCGCTCGAGTGCAGCGGCGGCCAGACTTGCCGATTTGAAGGCGATGGTCACGCCACTTGAAAAGACCGGGTCGAGAAACTCGCCCGCGTTGCCGAGCAGCGCGAAACGGTTGCCCCACAGCGACTTGACATTGGCGGCGTAGCCCACCAGCTTGCGCGCGGGTGTGTCCCATATGGCATTGCGCAACAAGTTCGCGAGCGAGGGCGTTTCGGCCACAATGGCACGAAGACGTTCTGTCTCAGTCCCTGCAAAGCGCTCGAGAAACTCAGCACTTGCGACCACGCCCTGCGAGCAGCGGCCGTTGGCGAACGGAATGGTCCAGAACCAGACATCCTTGTGCTCGGGGTGAACACTGACAAGAATCTTGTTGCGATCGAATTCCTCACGCGCAATGTGATCCTCAAGATGCGTGAACAAGGCGCCGCGTACCGGGAAGTTCGATGGCGTCTCGAGATCGAGCAATTTCGGCAAGACCCGCCCGAATCCGCTGGCGTCGAGCAGGAACTGGCCGCGCACCTGATACACGTCCTGGTTGGGCGCACGCACCGTCAGCAGCGGCTGGCTGGCGCTGACGTCCACAGCCGTCACGCTGTGTTCAAAGCGCACATCGGCACCGGCGCGCGCGGCGGCCTTGGCCAGCACATGATCAAAGTCGGCCCGCTGGACCTGATAGGTGGTGCCCCAGCCAGGCGAGAACTTGTCGCGGAAGTCGAAAGCAGTCTGCTTGTCGCCGCGCCTAAACGCGGCGCCATTCTTGAACTGAAAGCCGGCTTCCACCACATCCTGCAAGAAGCCAGCCGCCTCGAGATATTCCATGCTCTGTGGCAGCAGGCTTTCACCGATCGAAAAACGCGGGAAGCGCTCGCGCTCAAGGATCACGACCTGGCGTTGCTGGCGCCTGAGAAGGCCAGCGGCTACGGCACCTGCCGGTCCCGCACCAATGATGACGACGTCAACGTTTTCTGAGCGCATGACGAGGGAAGTGGGCGGTAAGGCTCGTGGTATGGGTCAAGGAAAGCTTCTGGTTGGATTTGTTTGCGGCTGCAAGGCCTGGCCGCGGCTGGCGAAGCGAAGTTTAGCTGACACAGCAATGGGCGGGAATCGGTAGCGCCACTCAGTCGTCAGGATCACAACGGCGCCGCCTGCGGCTTTGCTGCGCTGTGCTCTGAGGGCATGAACGCCGGGGTCAGCAGCCAGGCGAGCGTGATGCCAAGTGACATGGTGAGTCCGAAGGCGCGCAACGCCGGTGTGCCTGAAAGTGCCAGCAGACCAAAAGCCAGCAGCGTGCTGGCGGCGGCGAGGGTGACCGACAGGAAGGGGCGCGGTTCGTGGCGGCCCGGCGTCTCGAGCAAGAAGATGCCGTAGTCAACGCCCATGCCAAGAATCAGCAGAAGCGCCAGCACGTTGAACAGTTGCAGAGGCTGTCCAAACAGGGCCAGCAATGCCAGCGCCAGCAGGCTGGCCAGTGCGGTGGGTACCAGCGCGCGCCATGCACGGCGGCCAAAGCGCCGCGTGAGTGCGACCAGCACCAGGGCGTAACCGGGCAGCAGGATGAGCGCCATGATCACGCGATAGCGTTTCATCACGCCCGAGATTTCGGCCACCTTGTCGACCCAGAGCACGCCCGCGACCGGGTCGGCCAGTGCGCCAAGTGCCGCGATACTGGCCGCGTCCCCCGGTTCCTGCAGCAGGATCACGCTCGCAAAGCCGTTCTTGAATGGCCCCAGCCACTGATGTCTGAACGGTTCTGAAACCGGTGCTGCCAGCCAGTGCGGAATATCCAACGCTGCATTCGACGCGCCATCCGCAGAAACGATTGCGCTCGCTTTGGGCGCGACATCAGGGCCACCATGGGTGGGGCTTGACGCGTCGCGAGCGGCATCTCCGCTCTCGCCCAGCTGCTCCTCGGCCAGCGCGCGCACCCCTTGCGGACCGTCGATTCTCTGTCGGATCAACGCGGCGTCGGCTTGCTGACGCGCTTGGGACGGCACCCAATCTGAAATGGCCTGATAACCGCCCAGACGATGCTGCCCGACAAGTGCATCAAGCCGCTCTTTGAGACCTTCCTCGCGGCTGAGCACCTGGTCTGGGGTGGATCCCTCGATCAGAAAGAACTGGGCCGGTGTTGGCAGGTCAAGCAGGCGATCGACGCGCCGCTGCGCCTCGATCAGCGCGCGCGGTGCATTTTGCAGCGCACGGATGTCGTCGTTAAAGCGCACCCGCGCGAGGCCGCACAGCAGCAGGACCAGCGTCACGGCCATGAAAATAAGGGTGAAACGATTCCGGCCAAGGCTCGGCCAGAGCGCCCGCCGGCTGCCGATCCAGCGCGCCAGAAAGGTCGTGGCCATCTCGCCACGGTCGAGAAACGGGAACCACCAAAGTGTCGTGACGAAGGCGGCCAGCAGACCGAGCGCGGAGAACACCGCAATCTGGCGCAGTCCCGGGAAGGGCGTGAGCGCCAGCAAGGCGTAGCCGATGACCGTCGTCAGCATGGCCAGCCAGAGGACCGGAGCCTGCTGCTGCAACATGGCCCATCGTTGGCTGGCAGGACGACCAAGCCGGTTGCTGAAGTAGTTGGTCGCGTAGTTCTCAGCCACACCCACAAGACTCGCTCCGAACACCAGGGTGATCACATCGAGACGACCAAACAAAAGCGTGCTGCCGGCAAAGGCGGTGGCCAGTCCGACGATGATCGACATGCTCACCAGCACACGCGGACGCAACGAGCTGAAGGCGAAGAAGGTCAGGATGATGATGCCGATGAGAGATCCGATGCCGATGGTGTCGACTTCGTGCTTGGCTTCGCGAGCAGCAGCGGCCGCGTAAAGCGGGACACCGATGGTGATCACCTCGATGCCGGGAGCATTTGCGCGCGCGGCGCTTGCAGCCGCATCGAGCAGCGGAATCAATTGCTGCTGGGCGGTCATGGAGAACGCGGAGCCCGGTTGTTCGAGAGTCAGCAGCGCGTATTGCCGTTCGCCGTCGGAGACAAACAGCCGGCCATCCTGGACGCGAACGCGCGATGCTGCCGCTCGCGCGCCCAGCCAGTCGCCATACAGATTGAGCGGATCCTGCTGCCAGCTGCCAATACGCGGCATGGCCACCGGGCGGTACAGGGCGGCCACCGATTGCGCGGCCAGCATGCCGGCCGGTTT
>CAZZVZ010000058.1:0-11960 GCA_964657655.1 Gammaproteobacteria bacterium
CTGACCGACCATCTGCCGCATCGCCGGCTGGCGCTGTTCGAGCTGGCGCGCGGTGCCGCAGTCGATCACCGTGCCATCGACCATCAGGACCACCTGGTCGAAGTGTGGCAAGGTCGAGAGCCGGTGCACCGAGGCCACCACGCTGACATCAGGCAGCGCTTTGGTCAGGCGTTCGAAAAACCGCGCCTCGGTGGCCTGATCGAGTGCCGAGGTCGGTTCATCGAGCAACAACACCGAGAACTGGCGCGCCGCCAGCAGTCCGCGCGCCAGTGCGAGGCGCTGGCGCTGGCCACCCGACAGGTTGAAGCCACGCTCGGAAATCGGCGTGTCGAGTCCCTTGGGCAAATTGGCCACCACTTCATCGAAGACGCTCAGGTAAAGGGCGTGCTCGATTTCTGCGTCCGAATAGTCGCCACCGAAGGTCAGGTTGTCGCGAATGCTCGCTTCGAATACTTCGGTTTCCTGCGGGATCAAAACACCGAAGGCGCTCACATCGCGGCGGCCTGGCATGGCTTTCCCATCGACGCTGAGTTGTCCGTCGTCGGCGACATGCAGGCCAGAGAGCAGGTTCAGCAGCGTGCTCTTGCCCGAACCACTCGGTCCGATCAATGCCGTCTTCTGACCACGCTTGAGGGTCAAAAAGGCATGGCTGATACCGCTGCTCTTGCCGGTCGGATGCGGATAACGATAGCCAAGGTCTGACAGTTCGAGCGTCTGCCAGGCCACATCGCTGCGCGTGGCCAATGGCGCGCTGGGTTGTGCCGCCCAGATTGGATCGGCGCTGGCAACGCTTGCCTTGATGCTCGAGAAATTCTGGAAGTTGGCAGCAAAAGTGCCGATCACGCCGCTTGCCTGCTGGGCGTACTGGTACACCATGAAGATCGAGCCGAGCAGCAGCGAGCCGCCTGCCGAGGTGTTCTGATGCATGCGAAAGGCCTGCAGCGCGACCAACCCCCAAACCAGGGCGATGCTGAGCAGATCGACCGTGCACCACTTGGCCTCGTTGACGGCAATGCTGCGCCTGACCGGAACGAAGGCCTCATCGAGGCGCTGCTGCACCAGCCTGCCGCTGGCTGCAGCCAGTCTTAGCGCGAGCACTGTCTTGATATTTTGCACCACATCGAGGAGGCCTGAGCTGTAGCGCCGTTCGGCGGCATTCTCCTGCAGCGACAGGCCCATCAGGACGCGATCAAAGCGCGTGATGGCGAGTGCGATCAGCGCCACGCCGAGCAGTGCCACAAGGCCTGTGACATGCGACAGGACGGCGAGCGCCACCAGCGGCCCCACCAGGTTGACCGCGTTTTGCAGGTACATGAACTGGCCCTGGGTGAAGTCGTACAGGGCTCTGGAGGATTGCTGCACGCGCTGCTGCAGATCGGCAGAGTGATGCTGTTCATGCCAGGCAAGCGGCAACGCGGCAAGCCTGGCCTGCAGCGCAGCCGACAGTGCCGAGCGTACCCGCAGGCCGACGTTGCGTTCCAGCACCCGGCCTGGTCCGTGCATGGCCCAGGCGACGCAATACACCAGCACGATCGCGCCCATCAAGAATCCGGCATGGGCCGCCCGGTTGGCCGCAGATCCCTGCACCGTATTGATAGCCTGACCGGCCAGCCAGGGCACGCTCAGCTTGACCAGTTGCGAGAGCGTCAGAATGCTCATCGCGAAGAGAAAGCGCAGTCGCTCGCCCGCGGCGTACTGCCACACCTGACGGTACAGGTCAAAAACGGTCACCGCAGGCCGCGATTCGCGGTTGGAAGTGCTCGACATCGAAGTTACACCTTGCTCGAGGGGAAGCGAAACGCCGGCGGTCCATGATTGCTGCCGTGATGCGCCATTAGCGCACCGAGCACTGGCGCGGTTGACCGCCACGGCAGGTCATTTCGACGGAGTGAAAATGCTCAGGCGTATCATGAGCCTCCGCGTTTTTTTCTCCTCCTGATGCAAAACCTCGACGAAAACACCATCACCGCCGCGGTTCTGGAGCGGCTCACCAATACGCCCGACGCACGGCTGAAGATGGTCATGACCAGTCTGGTCCGGCATCTGCACGCGTTCGCCCGCGAAGTCGTGCTGCGTGAGGACGAGTGGATGACTGCCATCGAATTCCTGACCGAAACCGGCAGGATCAGCGGCCCGGCACGTCAGGAGATGATTCTCCTGTCGGACACGCTCGGCCTGTCGATGCTCGTGACGGCGCAAAATCATCGCAAGCCCGCTGACTGCACCGAAGCCACCGTGTTCGGTCCTTTTCATGTCGAAAATGCGCCCCAATTCGCGCTTGGCGCCGATATCAGCAATGGTGCTACCGGCCAGCCCTGCTTTGTCGACGTCGTCATCAAGGGACGCGACGGCTCGCCCATCAAGGGGGCCACAGCCGAGGTGTGGCAATCAGATGCCGACGGCAAATACGACGTGCAATATCCCGAACAACACGAGCATCGCGCTCGCGGCGTGCTGCACAGCGATGCGGCTGGCCGCGTCTATTTCAGGAGTGTGCTGGCCGAGGCCTACCCGATCCCCGCCGACGGCCCGGTGGGACGAATGCTCAAGGCGACCGGGCGTCATCCATGGCGCCCGGCCCACCTGCATTTTCGCATCACCGCGGCTGGCTATCAGCGCCTCGTCACGCATGTGTTTCGCAATGACGACCAGTACCTCGACAGCGACGCCGTGTTCGGTGTGCGCTCATCGCTGCTCGCCACCTGGCAGCGTCACGAGCCCGGCCAGGCACCCGATGGCAGTCACATGGACGCACCCTTCTACACAGTGTCATTCACCTTCGTTCTGAATCCAGAACCGGAAAGTCAAGCTTGAGCCTTGCTGAACCAGTCGCCAAACAAGTCGATGCCGAAGTCACCTGGACTGAAGGCGGCGAACAGCGTGTTGCTCGGCTCCATTCCGAGACGCTCGCCAAGGCACCGGCGCGTGTGGTGGTGGCCGATGACCGCCTGACCGCCGATGACGCGTATCACTTCGCCTGCGAAGGCACGGCCATGCTGTGGCGTGGCGACTTCCAGAACGCGCGCCAGCTGCTCAACGCCATGGCACGCCGTGCCGACCGCAAGCCGCCGCGCACGCCCGGCTCTCCTGGCGAGAGTTTCCTGTTTCATCGCCAGGCGCAAGCACAGCGCGCACGTACGCTCGGCATGCTGCTGATCGAAGTCGGCGTCGATCACCAGGTGGCGCTGCGGCGCGCGCCCGATCTGGCGGCCGCGTGCTCGCAAGCGCTCGGAGCACTCACGGCGCCGTGCATCGTGTCGCTGCGGGAACTGCTCGGCATGATCGGTGCGCACGAATGGCGTCGCACCGGCGTCGAGGTCAAGGCACTGGCCGGGCGCATCCATCCGCACTACGGCGTGTTTGCGCCGATTCGAAATGAATACCTCGACCTGGTGGCGCGACTGCCGTTTGCCGAGCCTGAACTGGCATTCGATATTGGGACCGGCACCGGCGTTCTGGCGCTGATCCTCGCACGCCGCGGCGTCAAGCACGTGGTGGCCACCGACAACGAGCCAAGGGCGATTGCCTGCGCCCTCGAAAATGTCGAGCGCCTCGGCTATGCCGATCGCATCGACGTGATCGAGACCGATCTGTTTCCCGAAGGAAGGGCCGACCTTCTGGTGTGCAATCCGCCATGGCTGCCGGCGCGACCGAGTTCGTCGCTCGAACGCGCCGTGTTCGATCCGAAGAGCCGCATGCTGCTTGGGTTTCTTGGCGGCGCGGCAGCCCACCTGAAGCCCGATGGCGAGGCCTGGCTGCTGCTGTCTGATCTGGCAGAACGGCTGCACCTTCGCACGCGCGACGAGCTGTTGGGCGCGATCGATGCGGCCGGGCTACGGGTGCTGGATCGCATCGACACCAGGCCGACCCACAAAAAAGCCCGCGAAGGCAACGACCTGCTGGCCGCCGCCCGCGCGGGCGAGGTGACTTCGCTCTTCAGGCTAGGTCACAAGCTTCAATAATTGACGTTGCTTTCGCCACGCGGGATCTGACGGGCGGCCTCGGCTGCACGCGTCTCGGCCTTGACTTCAGCGCGTGGCAGAACGCTGTTGGGTGTCAGGTAGGCAGCATTATTCAAGTCCGACTCGCCGCGTGGGATCAGGCCACGTGCTTCGGCAACCCGCGTCTCGGCCTTGACTTCGGCGCGAACAGTGTGCGACGGCGTGTAGAGTGACGCATCGGGCCAGGCAGCTTGACCACGGGGGATCTGGTTGCTCAACTCTGCGGCACGGGTTTCCTGCTTGACCTGGGCGCGCGACAGGGCCGGCTGGGTGGTCGAAGAAGCCACCAGTGTCGCGGCATTGGGGTCAGCGGCATAGGCGGCTGGGAGGACAAGAACTGCGGCGAGAGCGCCGACGAGAAGAGTGGTTTTCATGATGTTTCCTTTCGATTCGGATGCAAGAACCACCTGGATGGCTCGACACACATCGTGTGCTTGTGGTTCAGTATCGATGCGACCAGAAATAACGCCAATCAATTGATGCAATGCGAGATATATGTTTTCGCATATAGCAATGCAATCCCATGAATATTCACGTCCTTTCCGACCTGCATAACGAGTTTGAGGTCTTTGAACCCGAACTCAGCGGCGCCGACGTGGTGGTGCTGGCGGGCGATATCGACGTCGGCACCCGAGGCATCGAATGGGCAGCGCGCACCTTCAAGGTCCCGGTGGTGTACGTCGCCGGCAATCACGAGTTCTATCGCGATGTCTGGCACAGTCTGCCACCCCGCCTGGCGGCTGCTGCCAGCGCCACGGCCCAGGTCCGGTTCCTGGATGACGCGGCGACGGTGATCGACGGCGTGCGCTTCATCGGCAGTACGCTTTGGACCGATTTCGAATTGTTTGGGCGGGAACGCCTCGAGCACGCCATGGAGGCCTCGCTCGACATCATGGTCGACTACCGGGTCATCAAGGTCGAGGATCAGTCAGGCCTGCGGCGCCTGGGTCCGCGCGACACTGTCGAGCGCCATCACCTGGCGCGCGCCGCGCTGGAGCGCATGCTTGCCGAGCCGTTCGATGGCAACACAGTGGTGGTGACTCACCATCTGCCGCACTGGGGCTCGGTCCACGCGCGCTGGCAGCGCGCGCTCTCCTCGGCCGCCTTCGCGAGCGATCTCGAGCCACTCATCTGGCGATATCAGCCGGCGCTGTGGATCCACGGACATACCCACGACTCAGCCGACTATCAGGTCGGGGCCACCCGCGTGGTGTGCAATCCGCGCGGCTATGTCAGAGACGGCGTGCGCGAAAATCCCGACTTCATCGCCGACCTCAATATCAAGCTCTAGAGCTGGCCACAGCTGCACGCTGCTGCAGCTCCTTCATGCTGCCGGCGAACCCGATCTGACCTTTTTCGATCAGGTAGACCCGGTCGCACACCCGTTCTGCGAAGGCGAGATTCTGTTCGGAGAGGAGCACGCTCATGCCCTCCTTCTTCAATTCCGAGATGCTCGCTGCCATCTGTTCTGCAACCAGCGGCGCGACACCTTCGGACGGTTCGTCGAGCATCACCATGAAAGGATTACCCATCAGGGTGCGCGCCACGCTCAGCATCTGCTGCTCGCCACCACTCATCGCACCACCGGGTCGGTCCATCATGGTCGCGAGATTGGGAAACAGCTCCGCAACCCGCGCCTCATCGAAGAACGGTGCCCGACGCTGATCGGGCCAGAGCCGAGGTGGCTGGCGTCCCATGTCGAGATTCTCCCAAACCGAGAGGTCAGTGAAAATGCGCCGGTCTTCTGGCACCAAGGCCAGGCCACGACGCGCGATGCGCCACGACGCCTGTCCGGCGATCTCGTGACCCATGAAACGAATCGACCCCTCGATGCGCGGCATCATTCCCATCAGGGCTTTCATGGTGGTCGATTTGCCGGCGCCGTTGTGTCCCATCAGCGCCACCACCTCGCCCTCACCAACCTCAAATGAAAGGTCGAACAGCACCTGCGCCTTGCCATAGAAAGCGTTCAAACCCCTGACCGAGAGCAGCGCTGTGCTCATGGCGACGGGGCCTCGAGCTGGTCGGCAGCAAAGCCCAGGGCACGACCGAGGTAGGCCTGTTGCACCTGTTGATTGCGCAGCATGGCGTCTTGATCGCCTGATGCGATCACCTCGCCGCCAGCCAGCACGATAATCCGGTCCGCGTGATTGAACACCACGTCCATGCTGTGCTCGGTGAACAGTACAGCCATGCGGCGCTCGTGCACCAGCCGTCTGATGAGCGCCATCAACTGCTGGCGCTCGTCGGGTGCCATGCCGGCGGTCGGCTCATCCATCAGCAGCAGCTTGGGGGTATTGGCCAGCGCGAGCGCCAGTTCGACGCGCTTGATATCGCCGTAAGCCAGGATGCCGCACGCCCGCTGCGCGTGCTGCTGCATGTCGAGCTGGGTCAGCAGGTCCATTGCCTCTTGCTCGTGCCGGCGCTTCGTGGCCGCAGACAGTGCGTACTGCTGCCGCTCGCGCGAGAGCAGCGCCATCTGCACATTTTCGAGGACCGACAAGCTGGCAAAAGTTGCAGCCACCTGAAAGGTCCGGCTCACGCCCAGGTGCCAGAGAGCACGCGGTGGCAAGCCAGCCAGAGACTGCCCGTGCAGCAGCACCCGACCCGAATCAGCCCTGAGCTGGCCGTTGATCACGTTAAAGCAGGTCGACTTGCCAGCCCCGTTGGGGCCGATCAGCGCGACCATTTCGCCGGCCGCCACAACAAAAGATACGCCGTCGAGCGCAGTAACGCCGCCAAATGATTTGTGCAATTGCTCGACATGGAGCAGCACCGTGGCGTTGTCCGACGCCGTCATGGCGCACCCTTGGCCGTCTGGCTGCGTCCAGCAGCACGCGGCAACCGTCGCCACAGCGCGGCCAGTCGCGCCACGGCACCGGCCAGACCCTCGGGCAGCAGCAGCACCAGGAGCAGCATCACGACGCCGAGCGCGGCGCGCCAGTACTGTGTTTCACGAGACAGCGTATCGAACAGCCAGGTGAATGCGGCAGCGCCAAGCCATGGTCCGAACAGACTTTCGATACCGCCTAGCAGCACCATCACGAGGCCATCGACCGAGCGGTTGATGTTCATCATCTCAGGTGAGATGCTGCCCTTTGAGAATGCGAACAATGCGCCTGCCAGTCCGCTGAACAGGCCTGCCACGACGAAGGCCAGCCACTGGGTGTGGCGCGTATCGACACCGATCGCGTCGGCCCGCAGCGCCGAATCGCGCACCGCACGCAAGCTCAGCCCGAGCGGCGTGAACGTCATGTGGCGCAACGCCAGCAGTGCGGCCGAGACGCTCACAAGCGTCAATTCATAGTAACGCCCAGGCGCCATCAGCCATGCTGCAGGCCACACGCCAAGAAGGCCGTTGCTGCCACCTGTGACCTGATCCCATTGATAGACCACCGACCAGATGATCTGCGCGAAGGCGAGCGTCAGCATGGCGAAATAGATGCCCGACAGCCTGACGCAAAACCAGCCGAATACCAGCGCTCCTGCTGCGCCGATGAGCGGCGCCAGCAGCAGGCAGAGCTCCATGGGTACGGCAAGACCCTTGAGCAGCAGTGCAGCGCCGTATGCGCCGAGCCCGAAATAGGCCGCCTGACCGAACGAGTGCATGCCGCCCGGACCGATCAGGACATAAAGGCTGGTGGCGTACAGCGCGGCAATCAGCATCTCGATCAGAAGGACGCTCAGGTAGGGAAACAGATGCGCTGCCAGCGGCACAAAGGCGAACAGCAGGAACAATCCCAGCGCAGCCAGTCGCGCGCTGCGCGAAGCCGCCCGTGGTGCAATCAGCGTGACGGGCGGCGCGCGCACCATTGCCGGTGCGCGGCCCAGCAGGCCGTAGGGACGCCAGATCAGCACTGCCGCCATGACGAGGAACTCGGCCACCAGGGTGAGCTTGGGCATGGCGATGCTGATGCCAAACAGCTCGAGCGTGCCGAGCCAGACGCACAGCGCCTTGACGATGCCGATCAGCACGGCCGCGACGAAAGCCCCCGGGATGGATCCCATGCCGCCCACCACCACCACCACGAATGCGGTTGCCACGGTGTCCATATCGAGACCAAGACTGGCCGGCATGCGCGGGCCCTGCAAAGCACCGCCCAGACCGGCCAGCGCCGAGCCGAGCGCAAACACCACGGTGAAGAGCCATGCCTGGTTGACGCCCAGGGCGGCGAGCATGTGCCGGTCCTGGGTCGCAGCCCGGACCAGGCGGCCCAGCCGTGAGCGGCGCTGCAGCAGCCAGAGTCCGGCCAGCACCAGTGGCCCGGCGATGATGAGGACCAGGTCGTAACTCGGCACTGGCCGCGCGAACAGCGTGATCGCGCCCGCCAGATGCGGTGCACGCGGCGCAAACAGATCGTCGGCCCCAAAAAAATAGAGCACTGCATCCTCGATGATGAGGACCAGCGCGAAGGTGGCCAGCAGTTGCAGCAGTTCGCTTTTCTGATACAGGCGCCGCAGCACCAGCACCTCGATGGCAGCGCCCACCGCGCCGGTCAACCCGGCGGTCACCAGCACGGCACCCCAGAAGCCGAGATCCGAGCTGCCGAACTGATGCACCAGCGCGTAGGCCAGGTAAAGACCGAGCATGTAGAGCGAGCCGTGCGCAAAGTTGATGATGCGCGTGACGCCAAAAATCAGCGACAGGCCGGCCGCCACCAGAAACATGGCAGAGGCATCGACCAGGCCGTTGAGCAGTTGTCCGAACAGCGAAGACCAGTTCACAAGGCGACTCTTAGAAGCTGTAGGCGCCGCAGCGCGAAGCTGCGCGACCAGCGCCCTGCAGCGCCGTCAATCTGCCGGCCGCATCGCCTTGACCTCGGCGTCGCTCGGCTGAACCGAAGCACCGTCGACGTAGTGGTAGTCGACCATCACGCCCTTGCCGTCTTTTTGCGCTGTGCGACCGACGTAACCGCCCATGGTGGACTGGTGGTCCTGCGGCCGAAAGCTGATCCGGCCAAACGGTGACTCGACTGCCAGGCCGCGCATTGCATCGACCAGTTTTTCGGTATCGAGCGAGCCGGCTTTGCGGATGGCAGCCGCCACTGCGAGCGCCGAGGTGTAGCCGACCACTGAACCCATGCGCGGATAATCGTTGTACTTCTTGCGGTAGGCATCGACAAAGCGGGTTTCATCAGGCGTCGCGATGCCATACCAGGGATATCCGGTGACCAGCCACCCCCTGGGTGCTTCCTCGGCCAGTGGGTCGAGATACTCCGGCTCGCCGGTCAGCAACGACACCACTTCGCGGCCCTCGAACAGGCCGCGGGTATTTCCTTCGCGCACAAACCGGCCAAGATCGGCACCGAACAGCACGTTGAAGATGGCGTCTGGCCGCGCGTCGGCGAGCGCCTGCGTGACGGCGCCAGCGTCGATCTTGCCAAGCGGCGCCGGCTGGTCGCTGACGAACTCGACGCTCGGATCGGCAGCCTTCAGGAGCTGCTTGAAGGTCTCGACTGCCGAGGTCCCATATTCGTAGTTGGGATACACCAGCGCCCAGCGCTTCTTCTTCATCTTGACGACGTCGGGCATCAGCATCGCAACCTGCATATAGGTCGAAGGACGCAGGCGAAAAGTGTAGCGGTTGCCGATGCTCCACACGATCTTGTTGGTGAGTGGCTCGGCCGCGAGATACAGAATGTGGTGCTGCTTGGCGTAGTCGGTCAGTGCCAGCCCGGTATTGGACAGGTAGCCGCCAAATAGAAGACTGACCTGCTCACTGGTGACGAGCTCATCGGCCACGCGCACCGAGTCGCCCGGCACACCATTGTCATCGCGCGAGATGACTTCGAGTTTCCTGCCAAGCACGCCGCCTTCTGCGTTGATCTGGTCGATCGCCAGCTGATAGCCCTTGCGGTACGGCTCCAGAAAGGCCGGCTGCGCCTTGTAGCTGTTGATCTCGCCGATCCTGATGCTGTCTTGTGCGTGGGCACCCTGCAGACAGAGACCGGCCAGCAGCGCCGCCAGCGCGGCCAAGGTGTTGCGTGGACGATGCAGCAGAAACGTCATTGTTTTTTCTCCTTGATATCTCCGTCTGGACACGGCGGCGGTGCTGTTCGATGCAGTCATGCTCAGACACCAACCAGGGTGCGCACCATGCCGATGGCAGCGCCGATCGCGAGAATCAGGATCGGTCCGGCACTCAAGCCGTAGCCCAGCGAACGCGAGCCAGGTTCGCTGACGTAGGCGCGCAGGTAGATGAAGCGCCCGACCAGGTAGATCGCGCCGAGGATTGCGGCTGCGATCGGGCTCCAGTATCTGGCTGCGAGCATCATGACCGGGATCAGCATCACCAGCAGCTCGAGCGAATTCATCTGCACGCGGTAGTAACGCTCGAAAATCTCATGGCCCGTGGTGGCCGGCGCCTTGACGCTGTAGCGTCCGCGCGCGCGAGCCACCAGCGTCGCGAGAAACATGAATTGGACGACCGCAAGCAGTATCACCAGATCCGCCCAAAGCATGCTGACCCCTAAAAATGGAAAGGATGGTCATGATGCCACGCGCCCTGGCAAAAATGCCGCGCTTCCGGCTCAGGCCACCAGCTTTTGCAAAAGCTCGATCAGGATGGCGCGCTCGCCGATGGTCAGCACCTCGAGGATCTGCTGCTCCATGGCGGCGGCGAGCTGGTTGGCCTGTTCCAGCAGCTTCTCGCCCGCGCGCGTCAGCTGTGGATGCTGCAGGCGCCGGTCGACCGAACTGCGCACGCGCCTGAGCAGTCCGCGCCTGGACATCTGATCGAGCATCACCGCGAGGTTGGGCGGCGAGATGTCGAGCGCGTCGCCGAGCTGCTTCTGGTTGATGCCGGGGTTCGATGCAATCAGCACCAACGCCGAGAATTCGGCCGGGCGCAGCTGCGCCGCACCGAGGTGCGTCTGGAACGCGCGCAGCATGCGCAGGTTGGCGCGCGCCACGTTGTAACCGGTGAGCCGCACCAGGTGGCGATCATCCAGCACAGCAGCCGAAGCTGCAGCCGGTGCGGGCGGCCCGCTCAAGGCACGTACCGCACAACGCGCGGCTGCAGCTTCCTTCACAGGTACGTGTCCTTTCTTTCGCAACTGCGCTTACCTGGGCTGCAGCTGGAATTCGCCATTGACGACCTTCAGGATCACGCCGGTATCTGGCGCGAATCCATAGTGGTCGGCGGGCGTATACGTCAACACGCCCTGCGAGGCGGCGATCGAGCCGCTGTGTTCGATGGCGTCCTTCAGGGCGGCACGAAACTCAGGCGTGCCCGGACGGCCCTTCTTCAAGGCCTCGGGCACGCTTGCCTGTAGCACCAGCAGGGTGTCGAAGATATGCCCCGCAAACTGGTTGCGGCTGTCAGGGCCGTAAGCTTTTTCATATTGCTCGACGTACTTCATCGCCATCGCCTTGGAGGGATTGCTGGCGGGCAGCTGTTCGGCCACCACGGCCGGTCCTGACACCACCAGCGCACCCTCGACGTCCTTGCCGCCGACGCGCATCAGTTCGTGCGTCGCTGCGGCATGGGTCTGGTAGATGAGTCCCTTGTAGCCGCGCTCGACCAGTGCGATTTCAGGCATGGCCGCGCCGCTGCCGGAGGCCGCGACGAGAATGGCGTCGGGCTTGGCGAGCGAAAGCTTCAGGGCCTGGCCCGCCACCGAGGTATCGGCACGGGCAAAGCGTTCCGCGTCCACCAGGTTGATGCCGGCCGCAGCCGAAAGGCGCGTCATGTCCTTGAGCCAGCTCTCGCCGTAGGCATCGGTGTAGCCGATGAAGCCAAGCGTCTTGACGCCGTTCTTCTTCATGTTCTCGACCAGCGCCGTGCTCATCAGCGCGGTCGAATGCGCGAGGCGAAAGGTCCACTCGCCGCGACCTGCGGGCAGGTCGACGGGTGCCAGCACCAGCTGCACGGTGTGCGCTTCTGCCGCCACATCCGATATCGCAACCCCGACCGGTGTGGCGACCGAGCCGATGATGACATCGACATGATCCTCGCTG
>CAZZVZ010000059.1:0-11951 GCA_964657655.1 Gammaproteobacteria bacterium
GTCGCCAAATGCGCCGCTGCTCTCAGAGAGACCGGCCGTTCACAGCTGGTGGTCGCAGGTGGTGTCGGTGCCAACCGCCGCTTGCGCGACAATCTGGTCAGACGTTTGGCGCAGTCAGGCAGCAGGGTATTTTTCCCGGAGCTTGCCTGGTGCACCGACAACGGCGCGATGATCGCGTTTGCCGCGGCACTGCGCCTAGAAGATGCCCGGCAAACGCTCGGCGACCCGACCGGCTTTGGTGTTCGGCCACGCTGGCCATTGGCTGAGCTGACAGAAGTCGACAGCCCGCCGGCTTAGCGCGGCGCTCGCGCCTGGCCGTTACCCTGGTCTCTTGCAACTCAATTGTTGGCGGCGGACTTGCTGCCGATTTTGCTTTCGGTACCGGCCAGCAACTTCTTGATGTTGCCGCCGTGACGCGCCACGATGCCCACTGCAATCAGCAAGAGCGCCAGTGTGATGGCGCTTTGCCCTGCGACAAACCAGTAAAAAGGCGGCGCAAACACGGCCGCCACCAGCGAAGCCAGTGACGAGTAGCGAAACAGCATGGCGCAGATCAGCCACACGAGGGCGACGGCTGCACCCAGCCACCAGGCAAGTGCAAAGGTGACGCCAAGCGCGGTGGCGACCCCCTTGCCGCCGCGAAAACGCAAGAAGATGGGAAACAGATGGCCGAGAAAAACGCTCACCATCACCACGGCGACTGCCGCCTCGCCACCAATCAGACCGCTAAAGTGCATCGCAAGCAGGACCGCCAGGGTTCCCTTCAATGCATCCAGTACCAGCGTCAGGACGGCGGCCAGTTTGTTGCCGCTGCGCAAGACATTGGTGGCCCCCGGGTTCTTCGAGCCGTAGCTGCGCGGATCGGCCAGCCCAAAGACGCGGCTAACGATCACGGCAAACGGTAACGAGCCCAGAAGATAGGCGAACAGCGCGGCGCAAAGAAGAGGCATGCCTTTGATCGGAACGAAATGGGGTCGAGGCGCAGTGTAGCAATCATCCACGCGGATGGTGCGCGTGATGCAGCTGCTTGAGCCGTTCGCGCGCGACGTGGGTATAGATTTGCGTGGTCGAGATATCTGCATGGCCGAGCAGCAGCTGCACCACGCGCAGATCGGCGCCGTGATTGAGCAGATGCGTGGCGAAGGCATGACGCAGGGTATGCGGTGAGAGCGTCCTGACGCCCGCCGTCATGGCGTAACGCCGTACCAGGCGCCAGAACATCTGGCGCGACATGGCCCCCGAGGGCCTGGCACTTTGCGAGGTCACGAACAGCGCATCACGCGCCTTATCGCCGCATAGCTCGGCACGCGCGTGCTTCAGATAACGCTCGATGGCTGCGGCCGCCTCTTCGCCCATCGGCACCAGGCGTTCCTTGTCGCCCTTGCCAATCACGCGCACCACGCCGTCAGCCAGGCTGATATCGGTCGACTTAAGGCCGATCAGCTCAGACACACGCAGCCCGCTTGCATACATCAGTTCGAGCATGGCGCAATCGCGCACACCCAATGCGCTGTCGAGATCGGGCGCAGCAAGGAGCGCCTCGACATCGGCGTAGCTCAGGGTCTTGGGAAAACGCTGCGACTGCTTGGCCGAGGCCAGTCGCCGGGTCGGATCGATTTCGATCTGGCGATTGCGCAATGCCAGGCGATAAAATCGCCGCAAGGCCGACATGCGCCGATTAGCCGTGCTCGGCCGCGTGCTTGCATGGCGTGCGTGAATGTAGCCACGCAGATCGTCTTCGGACGCGCGCAGCAGACCGGGTCCGTGCTGGGACAGCCATTCAGCGGCGCTGGTCAGATCGCGGCGATAGGCTTCGAGTGTGTTTTTCGACAGGCCGTGCTCGAGCCAGAGGGCATCACAAAAGGCATCGATCAGAGCAACGTCACCTGGTTCAGCCATTGAGGCGTTCGTCCTTGGCACCTTCGTGTGCCAGCAGCCAGCGCTTGATGCCCAGCTGGTAGTGATCGCCATCGATGGCAGCCGTGCCGCCAAAGCCGCCGATACCGCCTGATGCGATGACACGATGACAGGGGATGACGAGCGGATACCAGTTGGCGCCGCACGCCTGACCGACGGCACGCGGCGCGCTTGCCACCGTGCGTGCCACAGCGCCATAGGAGCGCACCTCACCCGAGGGAATACTTGCGATGGCCTGCCACACCCGCTGCTGGAACGCGCTGCCGACAGGCGTCAACGGCAGATCAAAGGTGAACAGCGGATCCTTCAGGTAGGCACGTACCTGGCGGGTGACTTCACGCGCCAGTGGCGTGCGCGCCGGAAAGCCCTTGGTGCCGTATGGCAGGTAGCTGAGCTCAATCACCCGTTCATCGCCACAGCGCACGCCGAGCGCTCCGAACGGTGTCTCGAGGATTGCCTGAAAAATCGAGGAGGAAGTTGCTGGGGAAGAAGCCATGGTGAACACCGTGGTAGGCGAAAGCCGACTCGTCGAGCCGCTTTGCTACACTGCGCCGAGTTTAGCGCGAGCAGCGCGCCCTTCGCAACGAAACCACTTGTCCTCTGTCCTTCTCCTGCTGCCGGATTTTCTGCTGATCGTTCTAGGCGCACTGCTGTACCGCTTTGCGCCCTTTCAGAAAACCATGTGGAGCTCGCTCGAGGAGATTGTCTACTTCGTGCTGTTTCCATCGCTGCTGTTCCAGTCGACCTCCACGGCCAACTTTCACGCACCCGGGACCGGCTGGGTGATGGTGGCCGGGTTCATCGCAACCTTGGTTGGCATCGTCATCGGCTGGCTGTTCATTGTCTTCTTCAAGGCGGCCTCGCTCGACTTTGCCTCTGCGTTGCAAACCGCCTTTCGCTTCAACTCCTACCTGGCGCTGGCCGCCGCGACGCGACTGGGCGGCACGGAAGGCACCGCACTGATGGCGATCCTGCTCGGACTCAATGTTCCGCTTGCCAATATCGCTGCGGTCCACGCGCTGGCGCGCAACAGTGAATCGCATGCGTTAAGACTAATGCTGCGCAATCCGCTCATCATCGCCACCTTCCTCGGTCTGGCCTTCAATCTGCTTGGCCTGTTTCTGCCTGAGCCGATCACCACCACGCTCAGCCGTCTCGGTTCGGCCTCGATCGCACTTGGCCTCATGACCGTGGGTGCCGGATTGCGGCTTGGCGAGGGCAGGCGCCACTTTGCCTTGAAGAGCTGGATGCTGACCGTGAGGCTGCTGGTGATCCCTGCCGTCACCTTCTCGGTGGCCCTGTTCATGCCGCTGTCGCCGCTGCAGTTTCTGATCGTGGTGCTGTTTGCAGCACTGCCGTCAGCCTCCTCGGCCTACATTCTTGCGGTCCGGATGGGCGGCAATGGCCCGCTGGTGGCCTGGCTGGTCTCGATCGGCACAGTGCTCTCGGCCGTGACCCTGCCGGCCTGGCTTACGCTGGCGCGTGTGATGACGCATGCGGCGACCCAGTCAGCAGTGAGTCGGGCTGCTGGATAAGCGCCCATTCGACGTGTTCGCGTACTGCCGCGTCAGGGTCGGTGCGCCGTGCCCTGAGTGCCTCGATGATGGCGTGCCGGCTCGCGTCTGGCAGCTCGGCACACAAGGCATTGCCAAGCGCAGTGGCGAGATTGCGCAGCCAGCGCGCGTGCCCGATGCGACGAATCGCGCTTCCCTCGGTAGCCGCCAGGAAATCCTGCTCTGACCACGTGAACAGCTCCAGCAAACTGTTGTGTTCCAGTCCGCGCGCCTCGAAGTCGGCAAGCGCTGTGAGCTTGGCGAACTTGTTCCAGGGACACACCAGCTGGCAGTCGTCGCAGCCATAGATGCGGTTGCCCATGGCGCGCCGGAACTCAACCGGGATGCTGCCAGAATGTTCGATGGTGAGATAGGAGATGCAGCGCCTTGCATCGAGCTGGTAGGGCGCCACGATCGCTTTGGTTGGACACACCGTGATGCAACGCTCGCAGCGTCCGCAATGGGCGGCGACCGGGGCCGTGACGGCAAGCGGCACATCGATGAAGATCTCGCCCAGGAAGAACATCGAGCCTGCGTCGCGCGACAGCGCCAGTGTGTGCTTGCCGCGCCACCCGATCCCCGAACGCTGCGCCAGTTCGACTTCGAGCACTGGAGCCGAATCGGTGAAGAGACGGTAACCGAACGGCCCGACACGCTGTGCAATCCGTTCGGCCAGACGCTTGAGACGGCTGCGCGCCACCTTGTGATAGTCGCGCCCATGCGCGTAGCGCGAGATGACTGCTTCTTCGGGGTGCTCAAGTGCCTGCCACGAGCGCTCGATCCAGTCGGCACCGCTGCTCTCTGGCAAATAGTTGAGCGAGAACGACAGCACCCTGAGCGTGCCCGGCACCAGTTCTGCCGGTCGTGCACGCTTCATGCCGTGGCGCTCCATGTAATCCATGCCGCCGTGAAAGCCGGCCTTGAGCCAGTCCGCAAGAAAGCCTTCGGCGCTCCTCAGATCGACACCACTCACGCCGCACTTGTGAAAGCCAAGCTCGCCCGCCCAAAGCGTGATGTCCTGCCAGAGCAGCGTCAGGTCAGTGGTGGGATCAGTCACTGCTTGTAGGGGTGAGTGCTGCAGGTCGGAAGAGGAGGCCTGGTGAGCGGCCGCTTACAATGCTGCATCATGCCACGCACACCGGGCCCGCCGCGTGATGTGCCTGGGTGCCAGAAGGATGTCGCACGTGTCGAACACCACCCTGTCACTGCAGCTCAAAGACGAAGCCGCCACCAAGCGGTTGGGCGAGGCGCTGGGCGCCTTCCTGATCGCAGCCGGTTCAGGCCTTTTCATCTACCTCAGTGGCGACCTCGGTGCCGGCAAAACCACGCTGGTCAGGGCGCTGCTGCGTTCACTTGGCATCAGCGGCCCGGTCAAGAGCCCGACCTTCACCCTGATGGAGCCCTATGTGGCACATTTGCCGCAGGCATCTGGCATAAACCAAAATGTGAGCTTATACTGCTATCACTTTGATTTTTATCGGTTCACTGACCCAAGAGAATGGCTGGAAGCGGGCTTTCGTGAACACTTCGATGATCATGCTCTCTGTCTTGTCGAGTGGCCGGAAAAAGCTGCAGGCGAAGGACATCTGCCAAAGGCCGATGTCGCTATCGAACTGTTTGCCGATGGTGACGCCCGGCGCGCCACACTGCGAACCGGCAGCAGCCGGGGTGAGTCATGCGTAGCCGCCGTCGCTTCGTCAAGGGAGCACTTTCAGTTGCAAGTCAGCCCCTCCTCGTCTTCCTCGCCAGCAGCCTAGCCACACCAGCGCTCGCGTCTGCCATCGTCGCGGTCCGCGTCTGGCCGGCCAAGGATTACAGCCGCGTCACGATCGAGACCGACCGTGCGCTTGATGCCAGCAACTTCACGGTCGACAACCCCGACCGCCTGGTGGTCGACATCCAGGGCCTGGCGCTCGACAGCGCATTAAAGGAGCTGGTCTCGAAGGTCCAGCCCAATGACCCCTACATCGCCCAGGTGCGCGTCGGCCAGAACAAGCCCAACGTGGTGCGCCTGGTGTTCGACCTGAAGACACGCGTCAATCCACAGGTCTTCAACGTCGCACCGGTGGGCGACTACCGTTACCGTCTGGTGCTCGACCTGTATCCGGCGACCCCTGCAGACCCTTTGTTCGCGATGCTGCAGGACGGCTCGGGTGCGCCGGCTGCGAATCAGGCGCCCGCGCCGATGCAGTCCGCCCCGCTGCAGCCGCCTGCGGAGCCGGTAATTGCAAACGCACCGTCTGCGGATCTGCGTAGCAAGCTCGACAGCGCCGACAGCATCAAGCGCATGCCCAATAGCGGCGTGGCACGCATGATCACAGTCGCCATCGACCCCGGCCACGGTGGTGAGGATCCGGGTGCGACCGGCAGCGCCGGCACGCACGAAAAGCATGTCGCACTGGCGATCGCCAAGCGGGTGCGCGACCGTATCGATGCCGAACCCAACATGCGCGCCATGCTGACGCGTGACGACGACTACTTCGTGCCGCTCAACGTGCGCGTGCAGAAGGCGCGCCGGGTGCAGGCCGATCTGTTCGTCTCGATTCATGCCGACGCCTTCATCACCCCCGAAGCGCACGGCTCGTCGGTGTTCGCACTGTCAGAAAGCGGCGCATCGAGCACCGCAGCGCGCTGGCTGGCGCAGCGTGAAAATGATGCCGACCTGATCGGCGGCGTCAACATCAAGACGCGTGATGCGCAACTGGCGCGCGTGCTGCTCGACCTGTCGACCACGGCCCAGATCAACGACAGCATGAAGCTCGGCAGCTCGGTTTTACAGGA
This sequence comes from Gammaproteobacteria bacterium, assembly GCA_964657655.1. Lineage (GTDB taxonomy): Bacteria > Pseudomonadota > Gammaproteobacteria > Burkholderiales > Burkholderiaceae_D > CAJCIC01. The sequence continues at coordinate 6,252 of CAZZVZ010000059.1, forward strand.
GCTGGGGGGCGTCAACCGGCTGCACAAGGATTCGGTCGAGCAGGCTGGCTTTGCAGTGCTCAAAGCCCCCGATATTCCGTCCATCCTGGTCGAGACCGCCTTCATCAGCAATCCCGAGGAAGAGCGCAAGCTCGATGACGACAGCTACAAGGACAAGCTCGCCGACGCCATCGTCAAGGGCGTCAAGCGCTACTTCGCCAAGAACCCGCCACTGGCAAAATCACGACTGGTGAGTTAACCAAAAGCGCTGCTGAACCTGCGCCCGGCAAGCCTGTCGAAGCATGATGACTCGCACCGACCTCGAGGTGGTGGACATGGATTCGCCGCCGCCTGCGGGCGACGATCTGGAGCGGACCCGCGCCGTGTGCCGCTCGCTGGTGCTCAGACGCGCATCGCTGTCCGCGGGCGCTGCCATCCTGCCGCTGCCCGGGCTCGATGTCGGCACCGATATCGCGATTCTTCTGCGTCTCATTCCTGCCATCAATCGAGAATTCGGCCTCGGTCCCGAGCAGATCGAACGGCTCGACCCTGAAACCAAGCGCGTGGTACTGGTTCTGATCTCATCGCTTGGCAGCGAACTGATCGGCCGCGTACTGAAAAAGGAACTGATCCTGAAGTTCGTGCAGAAGGCCGGTCTGCGCGTCACGGCGGGAACAGTCTCCAAAGTGGTGCCGATCGTGGGCAGCGCGCTGGCCGCCTCGCTGAGCTTCACCGCCATGAAAATGCTGGGCGATGCGCATGTCGAGGAGTGCTACCGGCTGGCTGCCGAAGCGCGCGGCAGAGGTATTGTGCTCAACGCTGCGAAACCGGCCAAGCGTCTGAAGTGGCCACTTACCTCAGTGCTCAGGTCGGCAGCGAGATCGTCGCGCAATTAGCTTGGAGCGACCCTGCGCGCAGCTAGTGACTCGCGCCGCGGCGCCTGGCACGCCAGGCACCGATCACGACCGGCAACACGGACACCACCACCACTGCGACCATGATGAAAATCAGGTTGTGGCGTACCACGTCCAGATTGCCGAAGAAATAGCCCAGTAGCACGAACGCGATGACCCACAGCGCGCCACCCATGATGTTGAACAGCTGAAAGCGCGCGTGCGGCATGGTGCCGACGCCGGCCACGAAGGGCGCAAAGGTGCGCACGATCGGGATGAAACGGGCCGCGGTAATGGCAAGCGCCCCGTAGCGCACATAGAAAGCATGGGTCTCGTCGAGTGCGCGGCGATTGAACCAGCGTGAATGCTCCCAGTGAAACACCTTCGGGCCGAGCGCGCGCCCGATCCAGTAGTTGGTGGTGTTGCCAAGCACGGCCGCGACAATCAGTAGCAGAGTCAGCGTAAGGGGGTCCAGACCGCCGCCGGCAGCCGACATCGCCGCCGCCACGAAAATCAGCGAATCGCCCGGCAGAAACGGGGTCACCACAAGTCCGGTCTCGGCGAAGATGATGAGAAACAGGATGCCGTAGACCCAGGAGCCATAGCTGGCGATCAGTTGCGGCAGCTCGACATCGAGGTGCAAAACGAAGTGCAGGGCGGCCAGGATTGCGCTCACGGATCAAACCCCAAGAAAAGGCGGATGTTAGCCGAATTAAGACCCTGCGCCGGATGCAATTGGACAGCTATAATCATTTCCATGTCGATGCCTACCTCTGCCAACCTCGATGCGTCACAACCGCAGCAGGAAGAGGCCCGGCTGACCCCGGCCGCACCGCGCCGCATCCGCGCGCTCAGCGATCAGCTGATCAGCCAGATTGCCGCGGGTGAAGTGGTGGAACGGCCGGCATCCGTGGTCAAGGAGCTGCTCGAGAACGCGATCGACGCCAAGGCCACCCGGATCGACGTGCGCCTCGACGAAGGCGGCGTGAAACGCATTGTCGTGATCGATAACGGCTATGGCATCGAGCCAGAAGACATGCCTTTGGCCATGGCGCGCCACGCCACCTCCAAAGTCGCCAATCTGGACGACCTTGAGGCGGTCTCGACCCTTGGATTTCGCGGCGAAGCACTGGCGTCGATCGCGTCAGTCTCGCATCTGTGGCTGACAAGCCGCACCAAGAATCATGCGCATGCCTGGCAGCTCGACGGCGACAACGGTCACACGCGCCCCACCTCGGGCGAAATCGGCACCACGGTTGAAGTCGACGACCTGTATTTCAATACGCCCGCGCGCCGCAAATTCCTGAAGACCGAAGCGACCGAACTCGCCCACTGTCACGAGGCCGTCAAGCGTGTTGCCCTGGCGCGCCCTGACCTGACCATTACCCTGACGCATAACGGCCGGGTGCTGGAACACCGCAAGGAAGGCGATCTGGCGAGCCGTGTCACGCAGCTGCTGGGCGCCGAGTTCGCGGCCCATCACCGGCAGATCGGCCACGTCGTCGGCAGCGGTGCGGACACCTTGAGACTGGGTGGCTTCATCGGCCTGCCGCAGGCGTCGCGCAACAATGCCGGCGGCCAGTACTTCTTCGTCAACGGCCGCTTCGTGCGCGACAAGGTGCTCGGCCATGCCGTGCGCTCCGCCTTCGCAGACGTGCTGCACGGCGAACGCTTTCCGGCCTACGTGCTGGCACTCGAGATCGATCCGCGCCGGGTCGACGTCAATGTCCATCCGTCCAAGACCGAGGTGCGTTTTCGCGATGGTGGCGCGATCCACCGCTTTGTATTTCAGGCCGTGCAGCAGGCGCTGGCGCCAGCTGCGGGCAGCGACGCCGCAAGTCACGCGTCGTCTGGAGACAATGGGCCGGGCGCGCCAACGCCGCAATCACTCGCCGAGCTGGCGCAGTGGCGCGGCCAGAACAACCTGCCGATCGGCGTGGCGCAGCCCAGAGCCGCCTACTTCGCCATGTTCGGCGAGGATTCGGCTCGCTCTGCTGGTGATGATGCGGTGCCGGATCGGGCCGCTGCATTCGCTGCGGGCGATACCGCCCATCAGTATCCGCTTGGCTTTGCGCTCGGCCAGCTGCATGGCATCTACATCCTGGCGCAAAATGCCGAAGGCCTGGTGCTGGTCGACATGCACGCCGCCCATGAACGCATTCTCTACGAGGCGCTCAAGAGCGCCATCGAACAGCAGACCGCCATGCAGCAGCCGCTCTTGATTCCGGTGGTGTTCAACGCCTCGGATCGCGAGATGGCGCTGGTGGCCGAAGCATCGCATGTGCTGCAGCAGCTTGGCTTTTCCATCACGGTGGCGGGGCCGCATTCGCTCGCAGTACGTGCTGCTCCCAGCCTTCTGATCGACGCCGACGTGGCAGCCTTGGCGCGCGGCGTGATCGCCGATCTGGAGCGCTACGGAGTTTCGCAGCTTCTGACCGAGCAGCGCAACGAGCTGCTCTCGACCATGGCTTGCCACCGTGCGGTGCGTGCCAATCGCCAGCTCAGCATCACCGAGATGAACGCCCTGTTGCGCACCATGGAAGAAACCGAGCGCTCCGGGCAATGCAACCATGGCCGTCCGACCTGGACCCAGTGGCGTCTGTCGGACCTCGACCGCCTGTTCATGCGCGGGCAGTGAGTCACGCGCAGCTGGCCCGGGCGCCCACAGTCTGCCTGATGGGCCCGACGGCGAGCGGCAAGAGCGGCCTTGCCATGCTGCTCGCGCAGAGGTATCCCATCGAAATCATCAGCGTCGACTCGGCACTGGTCTATCGCGGTATGGATATCGGCACTGCCAAGCCAAGTGCATCAGACCGCGCTCGAGTACCCCATCACCTGATCGACATCACCGAACCAGAAGACAGCTACTCGGCGGCGCGCTTTGCACGCGACGCCAGTACGCTGATCATGCAGGTGCGCGCCAGACAGCGCGTACCTTTGCTGGTGGGCGGCACCATGCTCTACTTTCGCGCCCTGCAGCAGGGACTTGATGACATGCCAGGCGCAGATGCGGCGGTGAGGGCTGGGTTGGACCAGGAGGCAGCGCACCTCGGCTGGCCCGCTTTGCATCAGCAGTTGATGCAAGTCGATCGGCAAACCGCAGAGCGCCTGGCACCGCAGGACGCACAACGCATCTCGCGCGCGCTTGAGGTGTATCGCATCAGCGGCACGCCGCTGTCGCAGTGGCACGCCAAGCGTCCAGCAGCCCAGGCTGACGACAGCTTCATCAATCTCGCGCTGATGCCATCAGAACGCCGGCCGCTGCATGTGCGCATCGAGGCGCGCTTTGATCAGATGCTCGAAGCCGGTTTCCTTGACGAAGTGCGCCAACTCATGGCGCGTCCCGGTTTTCGTCGCGATGCACCTTCGATGCGCGCAGTCGGCTACCGCCAGGCGGTCGAACACCTGCAAGGCGAAGTCAGCGCCAGCGAAATGCGTGAGCGCGCACTGGCCTCGACCCGGCAACTGGCCAAACACCAGATCACGTGGTTGCGCTCGATGCAAAAAGAGCGCGTCATCGATTGCCTCGCGAAAGATGCCGCCGACCAGGTCATCGAGGCGGCGGCACCCTACTTCAGCGTGGCTGGAGATACACCCCGGGGGTCGCACCAAGTCCAAGTTTGACCTGATTGGAGATATCGTCAGCCAGCACTTCCTCGTCGCCGGCGATCACCGCATTGAGCACCTTGGCGACCACATCTTTGGGCGCGGACTTGGGACCGTCGACGTGACTGGCCATGTCGGTATCCATGTAGCCGACGTGCACGGCCACTACCAGAGTTTTCTGTTCGCGCAGCTCACCACGCAAGCCATTGGTCAGTGACCAGGCCGCGGCTTTGCTCGCGGAGTAGGTCGCGACCGATGGGAAATTGAGCCAGCTCAAGACCGACAGCACGTTGACCAGCGCGCCACCGCCGTTGGCCTTGAGGATTGGCTGAAAGGCACGCGCGACGAACAGTGGCCCGAAGTAATTGGTTTCCATCTCGGCTCGCGCCGCATCGATGGTGTCGTCACCGCTAAAGCTCGTGCCGCGCGCGATGCCTGCATTGTTGATGACAAGATTGACGTCACCACACGCTTTGGCTGCCGCTGCGATGTCCGCCTGACTCGTGACATCGAGCTTGATGACTTCGACCCCTTCGATCGATACCGAGGAAGGATCGCGAACACCGGCATAGATTTTCTTGGCGCCTGCTGCTTTCAGGGCGTTGACAAAGGCAAGACCCAGGCCACGATTGGCGCCGGTGATAAGTGCGACGGATTGCTTGAGTTCCATAATCGTTCCTTGACGTTGTGTTGTGCTGCTTGTGCTGCAATTTTGGATAGGGCGGGCGCGTCCTTCGGGCACCCCCGCCCTTCCGAATAAGCTGCTGCGGCGAGGCTTTGTTACCAGCCACCCCCCAGTGCCTTGAAGGTATCGACGAGTGCCACTGCATCGGCAGCACGCGCCTCTTCGAGCTGGTCGCGCGCGGCGATCAACTGGCGCTGTTCCTCGAGCACTTCGAACAGTCCCGCAGCGCCACCCTTGTAGGCATCTTCGGCGGTACTGCGCGCACGCTCTTGCGCGATCACCTGATGCTTCAGTTCATCCTGACGCGCTTCACTCTGCGCCAGGCGGACGACAGCGTTCTCGACGTCGGCCGTGGCATTGAGCATGGTGCGTTTGTACTCGAGCAGTGCCTGTGCATGCGCACCCTTGGCCTGCGCGACTTCTGCATCGACGCGTCCGAAGTCAAACAGGAGCCAGCGGATGCCGACCAGGGCCTGCGGCTGAAAGGTACTGCTCTGAAACAGGTCGCCGGCGCGGTAGGACTCGTTGCCCAGCAAT
>CAZZVZ010000060.1:0-11941 GCA_964657655.1 Gammaproteobacteria bacterium
CAACATCGTGCAGATCTATTCGGCCGAAATCGAAGACGAACACGCCTACATCGCGATGGAGTTCGTCAAGGGCACACCGTTGCGCGAATTCTGCTCGTTCGACCGACTGCTGCCGGCGCACCGCGTCACTGAGATCATTTTCAAGTGCGCCATGGCGCTCGATTTCGCCGGTCGGCGCGGCATCGTGCATCGCGATATCAAGCCTGACAACATCCTGTTGTCAGACGGCGATGAGGTCAAGATCATGGACTTTGGCCTGGCGCTCAATCTGCGCAAGGGCGGCGGTGATTCGACCTTCATCATGGGCGTGGGCTCTCCTGCCTACATGTCGCCCGAGCAGATCAAGGACTACCCGCTCAATATCCAGAGCGACCTCTATTCTCTGGGCGCCGTGATGTTCGAGCTGCTCACCGGGCGTCTACCGTTTCGAGCCAAGAACCGCGCCGCATTGATGTACAAGATCATCAATATGGACGCGGAGCCGGTATCGCTTCTCAACCCGTCGGTGCCCGACCAGGTCGATCCAATCGTCAAGCGCGCCCTGGAGAAGGATCTTTACTCGCGCTACCACACCGGAATCGAGTTCGCGCAGGATCTGTCGGGTGCCAAGTTCCAGATCCTCGACGATGCCGACTCGGTGCGGCTGACACGGCGCTTCTCGATGGTGCGCTCGTGCATGGCCTTCGTGGAGTTCGAAAACGACGAGGTGTGGGAGATCTTGCGCATCTCGCACTGGCGTGAATACAACGAAATGCGCGAATTCCTGTCCGAGGGTGACTCCGGCGCAAATTTCGGGGTGCTGCTGCAAGGCGAGGTGGAGGTCGCCCTCAACGGCAAGCAGCTGGCGATTCTCGGGCCCGGCGAAGTCATCGGCGAGCTGGCCTTCTTCAATCCTGGCAAAACCACCCGCAGCGGCACCGTGGTTGCCATTAGCGACTGCGTATTTCTGGAGGTCAGCGCCGCCGCCTACGCGCTTGCCAGCGAGGAATGCCAGGAGCACTTTCGCAAACTGGTGGTCGACACACTGGTCAAGCGCATCAGCGCCAGCAACGAGAAGCTGATCGAATCGGCGCCGCCGGCCCGGGTGGGTGTGCGCAACGATGAATTCGAGTTCGGCCTGGTGCCGATGGATGGCGAGGACATCTACAACGCCGAGCATGCCACATCCATCATCATGACCAGCGGCGGCGACATCGTGGTGGTCGAAGACGACCCGATCAATTCGCGCGGCCAGCCACGTTCCTTCGAAAGGCGCTAGGCGAGCGTTCTTCGCACTGGCTCTGGACCGCTCATTTTTGTACAATGGCGGCGTGAGTCAGGAGAGTGCGCGCCGACCAGCGCGCCGCCGAAGGCGTACTTCCCACGATCGCTCAGGCAAGTGAACTGGCTCACGGTCATACCAATCTGGAGAGCGACGACGGCAGCTGCATGTGCCTGGTCGTCCACCGAAGGGGCACGGCGTTTCTAGCGCCAATCTCTCAGGTACCAAGGACAGAGGGAACAGTGTCAGCTTGTTGATTCGACCTGCCTTCTTCTGGAGTCCCCTGTGACCGAACTTCTGCGCACCCCCCTATACGATTTGCACCTCGAGCTGGGTGCCAAGATGGTGCCGTTCGCGGGCTATGCCATGCCGGTCCAGTATCCGGCCGGCGTCCTCAAGGAACATCTGCACACGCGCAGCAAGGCGGGATTGTTCGATGTCTCGCACATGGGCCAGTTCCGGCTCAAAGGTGCTGATCGGGCCAAAGCGCTCGAACGTCTGGTGCCTGTCGACATCATCGATCTGGCGCCGATGCAGCAGCGCTATGCTCTTTTCACCAATCCGCAGGGGGGCATCCTTGACGACCTGATGGTCACCAATCTGGGCGACAGCCTGCTCGTCATCGTCAACGCGGCGTGCAAGACCGAAGACGAGGCGCACATGCGCGCTGAGCTCAAGGGCGAGGTGCTGCTCGAGGCGCGCCCAGACGATGCCCTGCTGGCGCTGCAGGGCCCTGCGGCTGCCGCGGTGATGGCGCGCCTTGCAGGCGAGCTCGATCTGGCAAGCTTCGGATTCATGCAGGCGTGCGAGACACGACTGGCAGGAATTCCGGTGACCATGACGCGCTCTGGCTACACCGGTGAGGATGGCTTCGAGATTTCGGTGGCAGCAAGTGATGCAGAGCAACTGGCGCGTGCACTGCTGGCCCACGCCGAGGTCGCGCCGATCGGACTCGGCGCGCGCGATTCGCTCAGGCTGGAAGCAGGCCTTTGTTTGTATGGCCACGATATCGATACCAGCACCTCGCCGATCGAAGGAAGTCTCACCTGGGCCATCTCCAAGGCGCGGCGCCGCGACGCTGTGCGTGCCGGCGGCTTCATCGGGGCCGAGGTGATCCTCGAGCAGATGCAACACGGCGTGGCCCGAAAACGCGTTGGTTTGGTGTCAGACGAACGTGTGCCGGTCAGGGAAGGTGCCGTGCTGTGCCTGGCCGACGGCGGCGAGGTCGGCCATGTCACAAGCGGCGGGTTCGGCCCGACCCTCAACGGACCGCTTGCCATGGGCTATCTGCCCACCACGCTGGCACAGCCGGGCACGGCAGTGTCAGCGCGCGTGCGCGACCGGCTGGTGGGCATGCGTGTGGTGCCCACGCCGTTCGTGCCGCAGCGCTATTTCCGCATCAAATCCTGAACCCTCTCTTCCTCAAATAAGGACTGAAATGTCAGCCATCCGCTACACCGAAGACCATGAATGGATCCGCCTTGAAAGCGACGGCAGCGCCACCATCGGCATCACCGATCACGCGCAGGACGCGCTCGGTGACATCGTGTTCATCGAATTGCCGCCCCTGTCAAAGAGCTTTGCCAAGGGTGACACGGTGTGCGTGGTCGAGTCGGTCAAGGCGGCAGCCGACGTCAAGATGCCGGTTGCAGGTACCGTGGTTGCAGTCAATGAGGCTCTGCCGGACGATCCGGCGCTGGTCAACAGCGATCCGATGGCAACCGGCTGGTTCGTGCGTGTCACACCTGCCGATGCCGCGCAATTTGATGCCCTGATGGACGAAGCCGCCTACAAGGCACTGATCGGAGCCTGACTTGAACACCCTGACGGAACACCCGCACCTGGCCGGAAAGACTCAGGACAGCACTGATCAGGACGGCAGCCATACCTTCGCAGCGCGTCACATCGGCACCACCGACGCCGATCAGGCACAGATGCTCAAGACGCTCGGCTACGACAGCCGCACGGCGCTGATCGATGCAGTCATTCCGCCGTCCATCAGAAGCAACAAGGCACTCGCCACCGGCGCTGCCATGAGCGAACACGCGGCGCTTGAAAAGCTGCGCGCCCTGGCAGCGCAAAACAAGGTTTTGCGCAGTCTCATCGGACAGGGCTACTACGGCACCCACACGCCGTCGGTGATCCTGCGCAACGTGCTCGAGAACCCGGCCTGGTACACGGCCTACACGCCCTATCAGCCAGAGATTTCGCAGGGACGGCTGGAAGCCATCATCAACTTCCAGACCATGGTGACGGATCTGACCGGCATGGATATCGCCAACGCATCGATGCTCGATGAGGCGACCGCTGCGGCCGAAGCCATGACCCTGTGCCAGCGCAGCCGCAGCTCGCAACGTCGCATCATGTTTGTGGCGGATGATGTGTTGCCGCAGACCATCGAAGTGATCAAAACGCGCGCCGAACCCATCGGTGTCGAGGTGGTGGTCGGCCCGGCGCAACAGGCCAGCAGCAGCGACTGTTTCGCAGCACTGCTGCAATACCCGGGGGTCGACGGCCGGGTGGTTGATTACACCGAGCTGGCTGCCGCGTTGCATCAGCAAAAGGCCATGCTGATCGTGGCCGCCGATCTGCTCGCCTTGACGCTGTTGCAGCCCCCCGGCCATTGGGGCGCCGATGTGGTGGTGGGCAACAGCCAGCGATTCGGTGTGCCGCTTGGCTTCGGCGGTCCGCATGCCGCTTTCCTCGCCACACGCGATGCGTTCAAGCGCAACATGCCAGGCCGCCTGGTCGGGGTCACGCAAGACGCCAACGGCGAGCCAGCATATCGTCTTGCCTTGCAGACACGCGAACAGCACATCCGCCGCGAAAAGGCGACCTCGAACATCTGTACCGCGCAGGTGCTCCTGGCCGTGATGGCCAGCATGTACGCGGTGTACCACGGCCCGGCCGGGCTCAAGGCGATTGCACTGCGCGTCCATCAGCACACGGCAAGACTGGCCAGCGCACTCGAGCAGGCGGGTAAAAAGCGCCTCAATGCCACCTTCTTCGACACCCTGACCATCGCCACCGGCGCCGATACGGCAGACTGCCATGCACGGGCGCGCGCCCAGGGTTTCAATTTGCGCGAAATCGATGCGGCAACGCTTGGCATCTCACTCGACGAGACCATCACTGAGCACGACGTCGACGTGTTGCTGGAGGTATTTGGCGTCACGGCGGAGCGTCTGGCTCCGCTCAGCGCCGCGACACCCGCCTATCCGGCTGAGCTGGTGCGCAGCACCCCCTACCTCAGTCATCCGGTCTTTGGCCGCTATCACTCCGAGACGGAAATGATGCGTTACCTGCGCCGGCTGGCAGACAAGGACATTGCGCTCGATCGCGCCATGATCCCGCTTGGCTCTTGCACCATGAAGCTCAATGCGGCCTCGGAGATGCTGCCCGTCACCTGGCCCGAGATCGCCAACATTCACCCGTTCGCGCCGCAACAGCAGACCGCGGGCTACCGGGAAATGATCGACTCGCTCGAGGCCATGCTGTGCGAGGCAACCGGCTATGCCGGCGTGTCGCTGCAACCCAACGCCGGCTCACAGGGGGAATACGCCGGGCTGTTGATGATTCGCGCCTACCATCGCTCGCGTGGCGAAGGACATCGCGATGTCTGCCTGATCCCGGCATCGGCCCACGGTACCAATCCCGCCTCGGCACAGATGGCAGGACTGCGCGTGGTGGTGGTGGCATGCGACAAGGACGGAAACGTCGATCTGGCCGACCTTGAGGCACGCGCCGCCGAACACGCCGCGCGGCTGGCTGCAATCATGATTACCTATCCGAGTACGCACGGCGTATTCGAGGTCGAGGTGGAACGCATCTGTTCGATCGTCCATGGCCACGGTGCACAGGTCTATATCGACGGCGCCAATATGAACGCGCTGGTGGGCACTGCGGCCCCCGGCCATTTCGGTGGCGACGTGTCACACCTGAATCTGCACAAGACCTTCTGCATTCCGCACGGTGGCGGCGGCCCGGGCGTGGGGCCGGTTGCGGTGGCCAAGCACCTGGTCGAGTTCTTGCCGAACCATGGCGCCTCGGGGCTCAAGCGTTCGGCCCATGGCATCTCCGCCATCTCCGCTGCGCCCTATGGGTCGGCGGCGATTCTGCCGATCTCATGGATGTACATCGCCATGATGGGCGGTGACGGACTGACAGCCGCCACGCAAAGCGCCATCCTCGCTGCCAACTATGTGGCACGCCGGCTCGAGCCGCACTATCCGGTGCTCTACAAGGGTGCCACCGGACTGGTCGCGCACGAATGCATTCTCGATCTGCGCCCGCTCAAGGACAGCAGCGGCATCCAGGTGGAAGATGTCGCCAAGCGCCTGATCGATTATGGCTTCCACGCCCCGACCATGAGCTTCCCGGTGGCCGGAACCCTGATGATCGAGCCGACCGAGTCGGAATCACTGCGCGAACTGGATCGCTTCATCGACGCCATGATCGCCATTCGCGAGGAGATCCGCGCTGTCGAGGAAGGTCGCCTGCCGCGTGATGACAATCCCCTCAAGCACGCACCACACACGGCGCTGGTGGTGACAGGCGATGCGTGGACGCACGCCTACTCGCGCAGCAGCGCTGCCTATCCGCTGGCCTCGTTGCGCGACAGCAAATACTGGCCGCCGGTCGGCCGGGCCGACAACGTGTACGGCGACCGTAATCTCTTTTGCAGCTGCATTCCCATCGATGAGGACGTCAGCATTGCCGAGTCGGCCGCCGCATGACCGTGAGCGTGTTCGATCTGTTCAAGATCGGCATCGGGCCGTCGAGTTCGCACACGGTCGGCCCAATGCGTGCAGCAGCGCGCTTCGCGCACGCTGCATGTGCTGGTGATTTTGCAGACAGAATCAAGCGCGTGCGTGCCGAGCTGTATGGCTCGCTCGGCGCCACCGGCAAGGGCCATGGCAGCGATCGCGCCGTGATGCTCGGACTCGAAGGTGAACATGCCGACACGGTCGATCCGGAACAGATCGGTGCGCGCGTGGCTGGCATCACGCGTGATGCCAGGCTGAAGCTGGCCGGTCATCTGGAGGTTGCGTTCGACCCGCGCACTGATCTGCTGTTCTTTCGCAAGTCGCTGCCGTTTCATCCCAACGGCATGCGCTTCGTGGCGCTCGATGGCGACCAGGTCGAACTGTTTTCCCAGGTGTACTACTCGGTGGGTGGCGGTTTCGTGGTCGAGGAAAGCGAACTGTCTCGTCTTGAGACGGCGAGCGAGACATCGCATCAGCCCTACCCTTTTCACAGTGGCGACGAACTGCTGGCGCAATGCCGCAAACATAATCTGTCGATCAGCGCCCTGATGATGGCCAATGAGTGCGCAGCAAGACCCGAGAGCGAGGTGCGCGCGCGCCTTCTGACCATCTGGCAGGTGATGCAGGACTGTGTCAAGGCCGGCTGCCGCAATGAGGGCACCATGCCAGGGGGGCTGCGCATTGCACGGCGCGCGCCACACATGTACCGATCATTGACGGCCAATCCCGAAGCGGGCCTGCGTGATCCGCTCGCCGTGCTCGACTGGGTCAACCTGTACGCGCTCGCGGTCAACGAGGAAAATGCCGTTGGCGGCCGGGTGGTCACGGCGCCGACCAATGGCGCCGCCGGCATCGTGCCGGCCGTGCTGCACTACTACACCCGTTTCGTGCCGGGTGCTGACGACGAAGGGGTGGTGCGCTTTCTCCTGACGGCGGCCGCAATCGGCATGCTGTACAAGGAAAACGCCTCGATCAGCGGCGCCGAAGTCGGCTGCCAGGGTGAAGTCGGGGTCGCCTGCTCGATGGCCGCAGCGGCACTTGCCGAGGTGCAGGGCGGCAGCGTCGAGCAGGTCGAGAACGCGGCGGAAATCGGCATGGAGCACAACCTTGGACTGACCTGCGACCCGGTTGGGGGACTGGTCCAGGTGCCCTGCATCGAGCGTAATGCAATGGGCTCGATCAAAGCAATCAACGCGGCCCGCATTGCACTCAAGGGTGACGGGACCCACTTCGTCTCGCTCGACCGCGTCATCAAGACCATGCGTGACACTGGCGCAGACATGAAGCTCAAATACAAGGAAACCTCACGCGGCGGCCTGGCGCTCAATGCCAGCTTCGTCCCGGTCAACGTGATCGAGTGCTAGCCAAACGAGGGCTCCGGGCGGATATGCTATTTTTGCCCGGATAAGCAACCACGCAACTGAAAAGGCGACCACGCCTGACGACGGACCAACTTATGCTAAAGCGCAGCACGCACAACCCAACCATCCAGCGCCGCGACTATCAGCCGCCCAACTTCGAGGTATCAGAAGTCGAGATCGGTTTTGACCTGGGACTCGAGAGCACCACGGTCGCGACCCGGCTGCATCTGAAACGGCGCAGCCCCGGCGCGCTGCATCTTGACGGCACTGCGCTGAAACTGCTGTTCGTTGGCGTCAACGGCAGCCGTCTTGCGGCCAGCCGCTACCGTGTGCACGATGACGGTCTTGATATCGAGTCCTTGCCTAACCAGTGCGTGCTCGACATCGCCGTCGAGATCTCGCCTGAGGCCAACACCACGCTTACCGGCCTTTACGTCTCGGCAGGCAATCTCTTTACCCAGTGCGAGGCCGAGGGCTTTCGTCGCATCAGCTATTTCCCCGACCGTCCCGATGTGATGGCGCGCTATACCGTGATGCTGCGCGGTGACAAGAAGCAGTTTCCGGTGCTGCTGTGCAACGGCAACCAGATCGAAGCCGGCGACCTCGGCGATGGTCGCCATTTTGCCAAGTGGCACGACCCGCATCCCAAGCCTTCCTATCTGTTCGCGCTGGTGGCAGGCCGCCTGGCCTCGCGTGAACGGGTCATCAAGCTCGCCAATGGCGAGCCGGCACGCTTGCAGATCTACGTCGAGAAGAAGGATCTGGGCGATGTCGAGCACGCCATGGATTCTCTGTTCCACGCAGTGCGCTGGGACGAGCACCGCTTCGGACTCGAGCTTGACCTCGAGCGCTTCATGATCGTCGCGGTCGATGACTTCAACCTTGGTGCCATGGAGAACAAGGGCCTCAACATCTTCAACACCAAGTATGTGCTGGCCAACCCGGATACCTCGACCGATCTCGACATGATGCGCATCGAGTCGATCGTCGGCCACGAATACTTTCACAACTGGACTGGCAACCGCGTGACCTGTCGTGACTGGTTTCAGTTGACCCTCAAGGAAGGTCTGACGGTGTTTCGCGATCAGGAATTCTCGGCTGATCGGGCCGCAGGGTTCATGGCCGAACCGATGTCGGCCAGCGAGCAGGCCGCAGCGCGCGCGGTGCATCGCATCGAGGCGGTGCGTGGGCTGCGTTCGGCCCAGTTCCCGGAAGATGCAGGACCGATGGCACACCCGATCCGGCCCGAGAGCTATCAGGAGATCAACAACTTCTACAGCATGACGGTGTACGAAAAAGGCGCCGAAGTGGTGCGCATGCTGCAGACGCTGATGGGACGCGAGGTCTTTCGCGACGGCATTACCGAATACTTCGCCCGCTACGACGGTCAGGCGGTGACCTGCGACGACTTCATCGACGCCATGGAGGCGGCATATCTCAGGGTCAGCCCCACGGCAAGCCTGAAGCAGTTCCGGCGCTGGTACAGCCAGGCTGGCACACCCAGGCTCAAGGTGCGCACGCAATTTGACGCCAAGGCGCGAAGCTACACGCTCGAAGTGGTCCAGCACACGCCACGCGTGGGCATTGAAAAGCTGGCTGATGTCGCCAAGCCGCCGCTGCACATTCCGCTGCGTGTCGGGCTTCTCAGCAGCAAGGGTGATGAGTTGCCGCTCAAGCTGGCCGGCAAAGACGCACATCTGGCTGACGGCACGTCGCTGGTGCTGTCGCTCACCAACAGCAAGCATACCTTCGTGTTCGAGGACATCAGCGAAGCGCCGGTGCCCTCCTTGCTGCGCGATTTCTCGGCACCTGTGATCGTCGACTACGACTATCGTGACGACGAACTGGCACTGCTAGCAGCCAAGGACAGCGATCCTTTCAATCGCTGGGAAGCCTTGCAGCGCCTGGCCGTGCGAGTCATCTCGGCGCGCGTGCAGCAGCGCGAAGACAGCACCGTCGAACAACACCTGGTCGACTCGTTTAAAGCCACCCTCAACGACCGTCGCCTCGATGCCATGCTGCGCGCACTGGCGCTGACACTTCCGGGTGAATACGTCATCGGCGAGGAGTTGCCGGTATACGATCCGCAGGCGGTGCATCAGGCGCGCTGCGATGCGACGCGCATGATCGGTGCCAAGCTGCTGCAGCGCTGGCGCGAAGTGTTCGAGGCGCACAGTTCCAAATCGGCGTACGTCTACAGTGCCAAACCGGCCGCCGATCGCGCGCTTGCAGCCAGCGCACTTTCCTATATCGCAGCCGTCGATCAAAATCTCGGCGACGAGCTCGCGTGGCAGATGTTCAGCGCTGCTGACAACATGACCGACCGTTATGCCGCGCTGCAGATCCTGGTGTTCCACGCGCTGCCGCATGCGCAGGCGGCACTCGATCGCTTCTACGCACGTCACCGCAAGAGCAGCAGTGCCGTGGATAAATGGCTGTCGGTACAGACCACCACCTCGGGTGGCGGACTGCAGGTGCTTGAGCGCGTGCGCGAATTGCTCGAACACCCTGCCTTTAGTTACCGCAATCCCAACAAGGTACGTGCACTCCTTGGCAGTTTCTTCAACCAGAATCCGAGCGCCTTCCATCAGGCACCGGTGTACGCCTTCTGGGCTGAGCAGGTGGCCGCCGTCGATCGCATCAATCCCTCGATTGCCGGACGGCTGGCGCGCGCCATGGATCGCTGGCGCCGTCTGCCCGAAACTCTGCAGGTCGCAGCCAGGAAGGCGCTCGAGACGCTTGCGCAAACGCCTGGCCTGTCGCGCGATGTCTCGGAGATCGTCGAGAAGGCGCAACGCGTGTAGCTTGACATCGACACCGGCAGCAGCACCGCACACTGGCATCTACAAGGACCCGAGCATGTCGCGAACCACCCTGACGCGCTATCTGATCGAACAGCAGCGCGAAAAGAACAACATACCTGCCGAACTGCGCCTTCTGATCGAAGTCGTGGCGCGTGCCTGCAAGGAGATCGGTCATCATGTCGGCCGTGGCGCGCTGGGTGGCGAACTGGGCAGCGCCGACACGGAGAATGTGCAAGGAGAGGTGCAGAAAAAGCTCGATATCATCTCCAACGACATCATGCTCGAGGCCAATGAATGGGGTGGCCACCTGGCCGCACTTGCCTCCGAGGAAATGGAAGAGCCGCACGCCATCCCGAAGGAATATCCCAAGGGCGAATATCTGCTGCTGTTCGACCCGCTCGACGGTTCCTCCAACATCGACGTCAATGTCTCGGTCGGCACCATTTTCTCGGTGCTGAAATGCCCGGCTGGCAGGGCCGCCGAGGAAAGCTCCTTCCTGCAGCCCGGCACCACGCAGGTGGCCGCCGGCTACGCACTGTATGGTCCGCAGACCATGCTGGTGCTGAGTTTTGGCGACGGCGTGCAGGCCTTCACGCTGGAACGCGAGACCTTCTCGTGGATTCTCACGTCGAGCGCCATGAAGATCCCCGAAGAGACCGCCGAGTACGCCATCAATGCCTCCAATCAGCGTCACTGGGAAGCCCCGGTGCAGCGCTATATCAGCGAACTGCAGGAAGGCAAGAGCGGCGTGCGCGGCAAGGACTTCAACATGCGCTGGATCGCCTCGATGGTGGCCGACGTGCATCGCATCCTGACGCGCGGCGGCGTATTCCTCTATCCGCGCGACAACCGCGATCCGAGCAAACCCGGCAAGCTGCGGCTTCTGTACGAGGCCAACCCGATGAGTTACCTGATCGAGCAGGCAGGCGGCGCGTCGAGCACCGGACGCGAGCGCATCCTCGACATCGTGCCGAGCGCGCTGCACCAGCGCGTGGCCGTGATGCTCGGCTCGAAGTCCGAAGTCGAACGCCTCGAGCGCTACCACGCCGAGCACGCCGGCGCGGCGGGTGTCTAGCGTTCGGTACCGCCGCGTCGAGCCGGCCTAGCTGACCTTGAGCACGCTGCAGCCGGTGGTCTTGCGGCCCGCCAGGTCGGCCTGAGCACGGCCGGCTTCGGCGAGCGGATAGGTCTGGTCGATCTTGATCTCGATGGCACCTTTCTTGACCAGGCCAAACAGCTCGTCGGCAGCGGAATCGAGTTTGCTGCGCTCGGCCACATGAGTTGCAAGGGTCGGGCGCGTCACATACAGCGAACCCTTGGTGGCCAGGATGCCGAGCGACACGCCGGTGACCGCACCCGAGGAGTTGCCGTATGACACCATCAGGCCACGCGGCTGGATGCAATCGAGAGATGCCTCCCAGGTGTCCTTGCCCACACCGTCGTACACCACCGGTACCTTCTTGCCATCGGTCAGGTCCATCACTCGCTCGACGATGTTTTCGCGCGAATAGTCGATCGTCTCCCAGGCGCCGTTGGCGCGCGCCAGGCGCGCCTTCTCGGGTGAGCTGACGGTGCCGATCAGGCGCACGCCAAGAGCTCTGGCCCACTGGCAGGCGATCAGGCCAACCCCGCCTGCTGCAGCGTGGAACAAGATGGTCTCGTTGCCCTGCAGGCGATAGGTCTGGCGAAACAGGTATTGCACTGTCAGGCCCTTGAGCATCATGGCCGCGCCCTGTTCGAAGGAAATTT
>CAZZVZ010000061.1:0-5368 GCA_964657655.1 Gammaproteobacteria bacterium
CACATCCTTGACGGTCTCTTCCAGGCTGCCGCGGTCGATGCGGAACTGCCCGCCGCCCGGTGCCAGATCAAACAGTGCAAGGCCGTATTCGGTGCCGACATACATCTGTTCGGGATGAAGTTTCGAGCGCACCAGAACACGCGGGTAGAGGTCGGCCCGTCCCAGCGTCTTGAGAACGTGGTTGTCATCGACCCACAACATCTTGAAGTTCTCAGCCAGATAGGCGTGATGGTCGTCGGCCGGCAGCAGATCGTAGCCGTCGTAGTCGGTGAAGTTCAGGTGGGTGAAGAAGGCCGAGTTCTTAGCGGTCGGGGCGCTGGCGTAGACACCGGTGCTCGACAGTGCCATCCAGCGTCCGCCCCAGGGCATGATGCGATGCACTTCGCCGCTGATGCCATTGGACTGTCCGATCGCGGTCCAGTCATTGGGCCAGCCGACGTGATACACGGCCAGATCGGTGAGGGCCAGAATGCCGCCATCGAGCGCGCGCCGCATCTCGACGATCGGGCCCTCGGCGACCTGCATGCTGCGAAATTCACCGCTTGCGGGTTTGTACAACCAGATCGCGCCGCTGATCGAGGCAAACGCCAGCGTGCCATCGGCCAGCAGCTTGCCGGAGTTGAGTTCGGCCGGGTTGGGAAAGCCCTTGGGCATCTTGAAGTTGATCACGTGGCCGTCGATGAACTCGCGCCACACGCCGTCTGCGCTCATGCTGAGCACGCCACCATCGGGCATCGGCAGCAAGGCATTGGTCAAGGTCGACATGCCTTCGCTACCTGCGATCGGCACCCAGCTGCCGTCATGAAAGCGGCGCAGGCCTTCGCCGCGGAACTGCAGCCACAGCTCTCCCTTGATGATGTCCATTTCGCCGAGGCGTCCCGGATGCATCCATACGCGGCCTGTGCCGCTCTTGGGCATGTACTGGAACACATGCTTGGTGCCTTCGAAGAAAACGCCATCGGCAGTGACATGGATCAGATAGATGCCATTGAATTCTTCGCCGTTGAGCTGGTCGCGAAAGATCGGTGTCAGGTCATGGAACAAGGAGGCGCCGTTGGCATCGCGCTCGAGATAGCCAAAGATGTTGTGACCGCCCACATACATGCGTGAGCCGCCATCCCAGCGCAGCGAACTGACCACATCGCCATTGGGCAGCGGCACCAGATGCCAGAGCTCGCCGTCGAAGGTCAAAACGCCCGGCGCATTGGCGACGTAGACCATCAGCGAATCGTCTTGCGCCAGATCGAGCGAGGAAGGTGGGGTGCCGATGTTGGGAACGAATTTGGCCACCGGCGGGCTGCCGAGCAGGTCGGCGGCATAGCCAGATGTTGACCCCATCGCAGCCAGCGCCACCAGCACCAGGGCGGCCGCAAACATGCGCAATGGTGCATTCAACCTGCTGCGCAATGCGCCAATGACCCCCACGCGTGTCCTCATAGACGTTGCAAGCTGATGACCTTAAAGGGATTTCGCCCGCAGGCGAAGAGTTAATCCACGTAGTTTTTGCGCTGCAACCACGCCTGGCGATGTTATTTAACAATTGGTGCGACATATTGCACGCGATTGCTGTTGCGGAGCAAAGCTTCTGGCCGCGGCGGGCGTTTACATCATTTTTAGACGCGGGCCGACGAATGCGTGCCCTTGACCGGCTGGCCGGCGTGAAACAGCATGCGCAAGCGGCCCCGCGCGTGCCGGCCTAGATGTTTCCCAAGCGCGCCAGAAGGAGACTTCCGTGAACAAGATCAGCCCGTTTCTCTGGTTCAACGACAACGCCGAAGCAGCCGCCAGCTTCTACTGCTCGGTCTTCCCCAACAGCAAGACGCTCAATACCCTGCGCGCTACCGAAGCGGGACCAGGTCCCGTGGGTAGCGTGATCGTGATCGACCTTGAACTGAACGGCCAGCAGGTGACCTTCTTGAATGGCGGCCCGCTGCATCAGTTGAGCGAAGCGTTCTCGTTCGTGGTGCGCTGCGAGACGCAAGCCGAACTGGATGGCTACTGGGCCACGCTGACCGAGGGGGGCCAGGAAATCGCCTGCGGCTGGCTGAAGGACCGGTTCGGCATGTGCTGGCAAATCGTGCCGGCCAACATGGGTCAGCTGGTGAGCCATCCAAAGGCAATGACCGCCATGATGGCCATGAAGAAGATCGACATTGCAGCGCTTGAGCGCGCTGCGCTCGGCTAACGATGACGCCCGACCAGCCCGGTCACACGCGTTCGAAGATCGCCGCGATGCCCTGTCCGCCTCCGATGCACATGGTTACGAGTGCATAGCGTCCGCCGGTGCGCTGCAACTCATAGATTGCCTTGGTGGTGATGATCGCACCGGTGGCGCCCACCGGATGGCCAAGCGAGATGCCCGAGCCGTTCGGATTGACGCGCGCCGGGTCGAGGCCGAGCGTTCTGGTGACCGCGCAGGCTTGCGCTGCGAACGCTTCGTTCGATTCGATCACATCCAGATCCGCAACACTGAGCCCGGCCCGTTTGAGGGCCAGCCGGCTGGCTGGAATCGGACCGAGTCCCATCAGCGTCGGATTAACCCCGGCGTGGCCGTAGGCCACCAGGCGTGCCATCGGTTTGAGATTTCCCGTGCGCACCGCATCCGCTGTGGCCAGCACCACGGCTGCTGCGCCGTCATTGATGCCTGATGCATTACCGGCCGTGACTGTGCCGTCCTTCTTGAAGGCCGACTTCATCTTGGCAAGCTGGTCGACACTGGTGTCGCCGCGCACGTGCTCGTCCGTCTCGAAGGTCACTGGCCCCTTGCGCGAGGCAATACTGACCGGGACGATCTGCGACGTGAAGCGGCCTTCTGCAATGGCATGCGCTGCGCGCTTCTGGCTTTCGGCCGCCAGTTCGTCTTGCATCTGGCGCGTGATGTGATCGCGCTCGGCGATATTCTCGGCGGTGATGCCCATGTGGATGCGATGCAGCGGATCGTGCAGGATGCCGAGCATGTAATCGGTGACCAGCGAGTCACCCATGCGCACACCCCAGCGCGCGCCCTGCATGAAGTAGGGGCCACGGCTCATCGATTCTGCACCGCCGCCGATCGCAATTTCCGCGTCGCCCAGAGTCAGCACCTGGGCGGCCGAGACAATCGCCTGCAGTCCTGAACCGCAAAGGCGATTGACGTTGAAGGCCGGCGTCTCTTCGGGCAGGCCTGCTTCGAGCGCTGCGGCGCGCGACAGGTAGGCATCTTTCGGCTCGGTCGGAATCACGTTGCCGAGCACCACGTGTCCGACCTTTGCGGCCTCGACGCCGCTGCGCGCAAGCGCTTCGCGCAAGGCCGTGGTGGCCAGATCGCAAAGCGGCACATCCTTGAGCGATCCGCCGAATGTTCCGATCGCAGTGCGCGCAGCGCCCACCACGAAGATTTCCTTTTGCAGCATGACAGGCCTCTATACCAATGATCGATGGCCGCGATTTTACCGGTTCAATGCCTTGTGTCCGGCCGATCTGCTGATTTCCGCTCCCGGGGCAGCGGAAAGTCGACGCAATGGTGGACACGATCGGCGTGGCGACGCCAAAATGCGACATCGCGAATCAGGCGTCCGGTGGCGAACTCTGAAGCGGGCTTTGGGGAGTCAAACAAGAATTGAATAATCACCAGTACAGGCTCGGCGTCTTCGGCGTGCTCCTGGCCGTCTGCATGTCGGCCCATGGCGCTGATCCGGCGCCGCGCGCAGGTCCCGATGCCGGCAACCGGATCGGCACGGTGTGGCTGATTTCGGGCGACGTCACCGCTGATGCCGGCGATGGCAGGCTGCGCCACCTCAAGAAAGATGATGTGGTGTACGTGGGCGAACACCTGCGTTCCAGTGGCGAGGGCGAGGCGGTGGTCAAGCTTGACGATGCAGGCATCATGGCGATCCGTCCGCGAACCGATGCCGTATTCGACAGCTTCAAGGCCGACGGAACGCCAGGTGACCGTCAGATCGTGCATCTGTTCACGGGCACGCTCAGGCTCATTACCGGCTATATCGGCAAGCTCCATCCCGACCGGGATCGGGTCATCACGTCGAATGCGACGCTTGGAATTCGCGGCACCGACTACGAGCCGTATGTTCTGGAAAGCGGCGATGCATCCGCCACCAATTTTGCGGCCGGCTCATATGACAAGGTCAATCGTGGAGCAACCACGATCGAGATCACCAACGATCCGGAACATGTGGTGCAGGTCGAGGCGGGCAAAGTGGGCTTTGCGCCTTTATCGAGCGCCCGCGCGGATGACACGCGCGGTCTCTTGACCCTGTTGCTGCCGCGCATTCTCGACACGGTGCCCAGTTTTTACCTGCCTGGACGTTTTGACGACCAGCTGGAAGCCTATTCCGAACACATCGACGCCGCCATCTTGCAGCAGCAGGCGCTTGCCGCGCCGAGCGCCGTATCGTGTGACCCCGAAGCGGTTGCAACGCAGTGGCTTGCTGCCTTCGACCACGCCGAAATGACGCAGCAGGCAGCAGCGGTCGTGGCGCTGTTCGCACCTGATGCCAAGATCCGCGCGATGGTTCGCAGCGGCGACGGCCAATACACGACGGTCAGGGTCGATCGCCAGGAATTCGCCGCGAGCGTGGTTGCAAGCGTCGCCTCGACCACTGAGCTGTCGCAGCAGCGTTCCGGCCTGCAGGCATCCGTGACGGGCGATGCGGCGCGTTGCCAGTCGGTTGCCGTGACGTCTTCCATCATCGAGCAAGCCAAGCTCAACGGCAAACCGTACCGCACAAGCGCGACTGAAACCTATACGCTCGAACTGCGTGCCGGCCAGTGGCTCGCCGTCGACGCCCAGAGCAAGCAGAACTGAGCGTCCTGCGTGACCGCGCGTGTGCCGCAGGCCAGCTCAATCATGCGCAATTTGGTCAGCGCTGTTGCCACCCGCGTTAACGCCAGCCTGATGATCGGCCGGGCGCCCGCGAAAGTCGTTGCGGCAACGTGCTAACTTTGCTCAAATCGAATAAGCACTGGAAAAAGTGCGCGCAACTCGCCTTGCAACTCATCTGGCCAGCAACACCAGGCGGGCGATGGCACAGCACCGCATACGGGCAGGTTAACTAAGGGACGCAATGCAAGGCATTGGCAGGGTCATGGTGCGTGCGCTACTGCTTTGCATGGCTGGCCTTTTGTGTACCGCCGATGCGCTCGCCGAAGACAGCTTTGCGGCCTTGCTGGCACAAGGAATCGCGCTGCGCAACAGCGGCCAGATCGAGCAGGCGATTGAGGCCTTTGCAGCGCTTGCGGCGAGCGCTTCGTCCCAGACGCAGCGCGCACAGGCAGAGGGAGAGGAGGGCGCCACCTTGCTGCTCGCGCACCGCTTCGGCGAGGCCGAGCCGCTGCTGGACGGGCGAGGCGGCGTCCGCACCCTGGAGAC
>CAZZVZ010000061.1:5378-11787 GCA_964657655.1 Gammaproteobacteria bacterium
GCCCGGTCAGCAGGTCATGGTCAGCTCCACCCGTCTGGCCGAGCCGCTGCTCGAGCGTGCCTATGACCATCTGGGCGCCAGCGAGCGTGCGCGCTATGCGGTCGACCTCGGCAATCTGGCGTCTGAGCGCCACCATCTTGATGTCGCAAGGCGCTGGTATGCGGAGGGCGTCGGCTCGCCGGATGCGGCGATCTCGATCAGCGCGCGGCTGGATCTGGCTCGCCTTGATGCGCCTGCCGCATCGCTGGTTGAGCTGCGCCGCATCTCGAGCGACCTCGGGCGCGTCGAGCCCGAGCGCATGCAGGATCAGTTTCGCCTGAACCTGGGCTTTCAGGCGGCGCGCATGGGCACAGCGGGCCTGGAACTGGCCTATGTCAATCTCTCTCGTGTGACAGGCGATGCAGAGCGGGCCCATCTTTTCGGGCTGGCGGCGCAAGCTGGTGACGCGCTGGCGCAAGTCTACGAGGGTCAGCACCGGCTTGAGGAAGCAGGGCGATTGAATCAGCATGCCCTGGCGCTCGCCAGTGCTGCGCCACGCTCGGAGGTGGCCGAGACCTTGGTCTTCCTCGACTGGCGCGAAGCACGCCTCGCCGACGCAGCAGGCGAGGGCGATGATGCCATCGCGGCCTATCAGCGCGCGGTCGATCAGATCCAGCAGATTCGCCAGGATCTGCCGATCGATGATGAAGATGGACGCTCCTCGTTCTCGGCCACACTCAGGCCGATCTACCTCGGCCTGGCCGACCTGCGCCTCAAGCGTGTGCGGCAGTTGCCGGCAGAACGGCAGTCCGACGAATTGCGCGCCGTCACCGACACGCTCGAATTACTCAAGCAAGCCGAGATGCAGGATTACCTGGGGGACCGCTGCACCGTCGACGCCATAGAGGAGGGAAGGCCTGTGCCTGGCCCGGGCGTCGCCTTCATCTATCCGGTGTTGCTCAAGGATCGGATCGAAATCATCCTCGAGACGCAAGCGGGCCTGTCGCAGGCGACCGTGCCGGTGCGCCAGGACAAGGTCGAGGCGAGCGTACGTCGCCTCGCGTCTGGCCTGCGCGCCGATGCATCCGATTTTCGCCAGCCCGCAGCCGAACTGTACGACTGGGTCTTGCGTCCGGTCGAGACGCAGCTCAAGGCGCAGTCGATCAGCACCATCGTGCTGGTCTCGGACGGTGTGCTGCGTCTGGTACCGATTGCGGTGCTCTACGATGGCCATCAGTACGTGGTCGAGAATTACGCCAGCGCGACGGTGACCGGTCTGTCGATGACCAATGCCCGTCCGGCAGACGCCTCGCCGCAGAGGGCTCTGATTTCCGGCATGTCACAGGCAGGGCCAGTGGTCGACGAACTCGATGCAGCCTTAAGACGCGCGCAAAGCGATGAACCCGCGAGCCGCCCGCCCGGCGCTGAGCGTTCCAACCGCGGCCTTGCGACCTTGCTGGCCGGCGCCCGCGTCCATGCCGATCCGGAGGCCTCGCGTGCCAGCCTTGCGCTTCCTGGCGTTCGCCTCGAAGTCTCAGATCTTGAGGCGACATTGCATGGTACGGTGCTGCTCGACAGTCAGTTCACCGAGCGTCACTTCGAAGACGACGCGGCCACCGGTTCGTACCGCATCGTGCACATCGCATCGCATGGATTCTTCGGCGGCAGTGCCAGCGACAGCTTCATTTTGACCTACGACAAGCTCCTGACCATCGACCAGTTGCAGTCGCTGTTGGCATCGGGATCGTATCGCGCTCACCCGATCGAGATTTTGAGCCTGTCGGCTTGCGACACAGCCGAAGGCAATGAACGGTCTCCCCTGGGGATTTCCGGTGCGGCCATGAAGGCGCGCGCCAAGAGTGTCATCGGCACGCTCTGGCCGGTCGAGGATCGCGCCGCTGAAGAGACCATGGTGGGCTTCTACCGTAACCTCAAGGATCAGCACCTGTCCAAGGCAGAAGCATTGCGCGAGGCGCAACTGCAGCTGCTTCACCAATCCGGCACGGCGCGGCCCGTTTACTGGGCGCCGTTCGTTCTCATCGGCAACTGGCTTTGAATCAAATCATGATGGCTCGACTGATCCGTATTCTGGCTGGCCTGGTGCTGGCGGCTGGCACCTCGTCACAGTCCTTGGCGCAGATCCGCACCGACAGCAGCCTCGGGCACCCGGCGCAAAGTCTCTCGGGGCCCAACTATGTGATTCCGCAAAGTCTCGGACAGCTGGCGGGCAACAACCTGTTCGAAAGTTTCTCGACCTTCAATCTGGCGAGTGGTGAGTCGGCCAACTTTTTCACGACCACGCCTGGTATCGCCAATATCATCAGCCGCGTCACGGGCGGCACGGCCTCGACACTCAACGGCAACATCAATTTGTTTGCGGCGAGCGGCGCGCCAAACTTCTTTTTCATCAATCCTGCAGGCGTCACCTTCGGCGCGGGCGCCAGCATCAACGTGCCTGCCGCATTCCATGTCAGCACGGCCAATTACCTGACCTTTCCGAATGGACGGTTCTATTCGGACCTGGCACACGTCAGCACGTTTTCGAGCCTGGCGCCAGAAGCCTTCGGCTTTCTTGGCACCACGCGCGCGACCATCAACGTGGCCGACAACACCTTTCTTGGTCAGGGCGGTGCGCCGATCACCGTGACAGCCGGTGATATCGTGGTCGACAACGCCACCATCGCAACCTTCGGTGGTGGCGACGTGCGTATCGCAGCGGTCGGTGCGGATAGCGTCGAAGTACCGCTCACCGGCGCTTTGCCGGTGCTGCACGGCAGCCTCAGCGTGGTCGACGGCGCGAGCATCGCAGCCATCGCGACTTCGACCGACAGTGGCAACGTCCTGGTCAGTGCGGGTTCGATCGGCATCGACAGCCGGGGCAGCAGTTATTTCACGGGCATCTACACCGATACGCCGCAAGGCAGTACCGGCAACGCAGGTCAGCTCAATATCCGCTCGGGCAGTCTCACGCTGACGGATTTTGGTGCCATCAGTTCAACCAGTGAGAGTAGCGGCAACGCCGGTACCGTCAATCTCGTGACGAGCGGTGCCATCACGCTCTCGCAGGGCGCGCAGATTTATTCTGGCGCCTACGACAGCGGCAATGCCAGTCTGGTGGATGTCACAGCCGGCGGCTCGCTGGCACTTTCTGGTCACGCGCAGATCTTTTCTGGCGCCTACGACAGCGGCAACGCCGGCTCGGTCCAGATCAATGCCCCGAACATCATGCTGGTCAGCGACAACCTGCCCCAGGGGACCGCGATCTACAGTGGCGCAGTCACGGGCACCGGGAACGCCGGCAACGTGACCGTCAGGGCCAATAATCTGAGCCTGGCTGACGGTGCCTCGATTGGCGCGAGCACCCAGTCGGCCGGCAACGCCGGTAGCCTTGACGTCACGCTCGCCGGTCTTCTCGATGTGAGCAATGGCAGCTTCATTTCTTCCAGCACCAAGGGCACCGGCTCGGCCGGGGCCGTGACTGTGTCGGCAGCCAGTATCGCCTTGAACGGCAATGCCAACTCGTTTACCGGCATCGCCAGCAACTCGCTTTTGCCGAATTCAGGCGCATCCGGAAGTGTCACGGTCACCACACCCGGCAGCCTGACCCTCACCATGGGGGCTGGTATTGACAGCACCTCAGGCTCCGCTTTCGATGGTGGCGCGATCAAGGTCAGCGCCGGCAGTCTCTTGATCAATGGCGGCGACCAGAACAACGCTGCCACCGGGATCAGCTCGAGCTCGATCAAGGCGCTCGGGAGCGCCGGCACGATTGATGTCGACGTCAAGGGCGCGCTCACGATCCTAAACGGCGGCAATATCGGCTCGGACACGGACGAGTCGTTTGGCAACTCCGGCGCGGTTCGCGTCAGCGCGGGCAGTCTCCTGATCGACAGCCAGGGCAATGCCGCCGGCGCCTCGATTTCGAGCAACAGCAATTCCTTTAATCCAAATGGACATGGCGGAAGTGTCGTGGTCAACGTGGCTGGCAATCTGACCCTTGCCAACTCCGGCGCAATCTCGGCCGACAGCTACATTCTGGGAGACGCGGGCTCGGTGTCGGTGGTCGCCGGCAACATCGTGATCGCGGGCGCAGGGCCGGGCAGTTCGGCTGGCATTACGAGCGAAGCGATCCTGCCGATATCGGGCAATGCGGGCAGTGTCTTTGTATCGAGCGCTAATGGTTTGACCATCACCAGTGGCGGGTCGATTTCGACCAGTACCGCCTCTGCCACAGGCCGGGCCGGAACGATCGATGTCCAGGCACGCAACATCCTGATTGACGGTTTGGGCAGCGACATCAACGCGCTGGCGGTGGTCGGATCTTCCGGGCAGACCGGCGATGTGACGGTGAGCGCATCCAACTCGATTACGCTTTCCAACGGAGGCGAGCTGACGATTGCCAACGCAGGCACACCGAAAAATCCTCAAGCAGTCCAGCCGAGCCTGCTCGAAGTCAGCGCGCCCGCGATCGAAATCGACAGCGGCGCTGCGATCGGCGCCATTTCATTCGGCAACGTCGCCGCCAGCAATATCAAGATCAATTTCGGTTCGCTTTTGAGTCTGGATCAAAGCGCGATCTCGACTGACGATATCAAGGGCAATGGCGGATCCATTAACATTAGCGGCAGTGGCTTGCTCGAGCTGAAACAGTCGGCGATTACAACTTCGGTGTTCGGCACTTCGGGCAACGGTGGCGACATCAACATCAAGAGTGGCATCCTGATCCTCGACTCTGGCTTCATCCAGGCGAATACAGTGGCGTCACAGGCCCAGGGCGGCACGGTCGTCATCGATGCCCCGGCACTGCTGACCAGCGGCGACTCGCTGTTTCTCGGCGGGTCGACACCCTATTCGTTCGGGCCCGAGGTGTTTGGCTACAACGTGATCCAGGCGGCAGCGCCGACGGGCATCAGTGGCACCATCAACATCAGCAACCCGGCGCTTGACGTGGCGGGCAGCCTGACTGCCCTCGGGGGCAAGGTGCTGGACAGTGAGACGCTCGGTCGCGATCGATGCCAGACGCGCGCTGGCAGTTCCCTTACGCTTGGCGGTCGCGGTGGCATTGCACCCTCGGGTCATAGCCTGGTGCGTGCCGATCCACTCAAGGCCAGTGAGTCGCCGGCCGCGGACAACGCCGTGTTGCGTGGACCACCGGATCTGCTCATCGCCAAGGGCGAATGTCCCGAACCATGAAGCGGCGCGGCGGGATCTCTTGCAGCGGCCAGGTGTTGGCGCGGCTGCTCTTGCTGCTGCTGGCAGCGACCTGCCTCGGGGTTGAGCCGTGCGCTGCAGCCACAGACCCAAACGAGCGCCTCAACGAACATGCACCGGCCACGCCGCCGATGCTGCCCGCGCACCCCGCAGATGTATTTAAGCTGCCCGAGGTCAGTCCTGAGGCTGGCGCGCCACCGAACCGTGCAGGCGGCAGCATCGAGGTCGACCGCATCGTCTTTACAGGCAACCTCCTGATGCCTGAAGCAGACCTTGCTGCCATTGCAGCGCCCTATCTTCATCGCCGCCTGAGCGCG
This sequence comes from Gammaproteobacteria bacterium, assembly GCA_964657655.1. Classification (GTDB taxonomy): domain Bacteria; phylum Pseudomonadota; class Gammaproteobacteria; order Burkholderiales; family Burkholderiaceae_D; genus CAJCIC01. The sequence continues at coordinate 10,886 of CAZZVZ010000061.1, forward strand.
AGCGACATCGACAGCCTGCGTCAGAAACTCACCCAGCATTACGTCGATCTGGGCTACATCAATTCCGGTGCGCTGCTCGAGGCGAATGCCTATTTGGCGTCCGATCACAGTCTGCGTTACACGCTGGTCGAAGGCAGGCTCACCGAAATTCGAATCAAGGGTCTTGGTCGGCTCAACGCCGATTACGTGACCAGCCGGCTCGGTGGTACGCCGCAGCCTCTCAATATCAACAGTCTGAGAGAACGCTTCCAGATCCTGCTGGCCGATCCCTTGATCGCCCAGATGAACGCGCAGGTCACGCCCGGCGAGGCCCTGGGCGAAGCCACACTCGATCTCGGCGTGGTACGCGCGCCGGATTACCAGTTGACCGCCAGCTTCAATAATTATCGGCCGCCCTCGATCGGCGCCGAAGCAATCGGCCTTGCCGGGACAGCGCGCGACCTGACCGGTCAGGGCGACGTGCTTGACGTCAGTGAGGAAACGCCGATTCAAGGTGGTGGCCGGATCGGCGAAGGGCTGCACTGGCGCATGCCCTTGATCCAGCACAGCACTGACCTGCTGGTGCTCTACGATCGTGGTGACTCTTCGGTCACGCAGGAGCCGGTTTCGATACTCGGCATCAGGAGTCTTCTGGTCAGCAAGGGGATTGGCTTTGATCAGCTGCTGATCGATACGCTGCGCCAGCACCTCTCGATCGAGCTGCTGCGCTTTGGCAGAGAGAACAGGACCAGCCTGCTCGGTCAGCCATTTTCGTTCATTCCTGGCGAGCCGAGTGGCGACACCGTTGCACCTGCATGGCGCCTGGTCCAGAACTACAGCTATCGCGATCTGGTTCAGGTGCTGGCGGTACGCTCGACCTTTAGCTTCGTGTCCGACAACCAGAACAGCGGTCAGGGCCTGCC
>CAZZVZ010000062.1:0-11347 GCA_964657655.1 Gammaproteobacteria bacterium
GTGACGGCAATGATGGTGCTGCGGTAGGCCTTGGGCATCAGTTCGGGAATCAGCGTGATGCCGGCGCTGCCGCTCACCGCGGTCAGAAGACTCAGAAATCCGGACACGCACAACAGGCTGCCCAGCCCGGCGTTGTTGACCAGATACATGAAACACGGATAGATCACCAGCAAGGTGCCAATACGCGGCACGATCATGATCGGCTTTCTGCCATAGCGGTCACTCAGCCAGCCGCCGAGCAGCGAGCCGACGATGGTGGCAACACCCACCATGATGGTCGCGCCAAGCGCGATCGACGCCGGCAGATGCAGCGTGGTGATGGCATAGGTGGTCATGTAATTGCCGATGTAGGTCGACGTGGTCGCTGCAGCGATGGTGAGGATCGCCAGCAGCGTGACCTTCCAGTAATCGACAAAGATGGTCGAAAAAAGCTTGCCGCTCGAGGTCTCGCGCTCCTCGCTGCTGATGGTCTCGGGCAGCTGGCGACGAATCACGATGGCGACCGGCAATACCAGCAGGCCGATGTAGAAAGGCACGCGCCAGCCACCGTTTGCAAGCTGCTCGCTGGTCAGAAGCAGCGCCAGCGTGACGCCAACCACCCCGCCCAGGCAAAGTGCCATACCCTGGCCAGCCAGTTGCCAGGCCGAGTACAGACCTCTTCTGCGTTCCGGAGCACTCTCGATCAGGCAGGCGGTCGACGGTCCGACTTCACCGCCCAGCGCCAGCCCCTGCAGCAGACGGCAGATGACGACGATGATGGGTGCCGCCATGCCGATGCTGGCATAGCTCGGCGTGGCCGCGATGCCGAGCGTGCCAAGCGCAATCATGCCGACCGTCAGCAGCATGGCCGGCTTTCTGCCGACCCGGTCGCCGATGGCGCCGATCACGAAGCCGCCGATCGGGCGCGTCACGAAGCCAAGCGCGAACGTCATCACGGAAAGCATCAGACTGACGTACTCGCTGTTGTTCGGAAAGTAGGCGCCTGCGATGTACTTGGCAAAAGTCGCATAGCAGATGAAGTCGTAGAACTCCATGGCGTTGCCGACCACCACCGCTGTGACCCCTTTCTTGGACAGCAGCGGTCGATCCTGTTCCAGCGATGAAGGTAGCGCAGCCATGACGATGTTCCTGTTGAAGAAATACCGAGCTGCACGCCTCGCGGCCAATGCAGCGCGCGACCAGCACTATCGGGCCATCAGGTATTTCTCGGCGAGGCCGACCCAGAAGGCACTGCCGACTGCGATGTTGTGGTCGTTGAAATCATACTGCGGGTTGTGCACCATGCAGATGTTTCCCGACTCGCCAAAGCCATTGCCGATAAAAAAGTAGCAGCCGGGGCAGGCTTCCAGCATGAAGGCGAAGTCCTCGCTGCCCGACACCGCCGGCACATCCTTCATGACGCGTTCAGCGCCAAACATGTCGAGCGCCACCTGGTGTGCGAACGAGGTCTCGGGCACGGTGTTGACCAGCACCGCATAGCCACGCTGATACTTGATCTCGGCGCTGCAGCCAAAACTCTCGGCCTGCGATGTCACGAGCGCCTTGATGCGGGCCTCGAGCATGTTGCGCACCTCCCGATCGAGCGAGCGAACCGTCAGTTCCAGCCGCGCAGATCCTGGAATCACATTATTGGCAGTGCCTGCCTGCAGCACACCCACTGTGATGACCGACATCAGCAGCGGATCGGTGTTGCGCGACACGATCGTCTGCAGGGCCATCACGATGCTGGCCGCGGCCACCACCGGGTCGGCGGCGCGATGCGGCATGGCGCCGTGGCCACCGACACCCTTGATGGTGATATCAACCCGGTCGGAGGACGCCATGGTCGGGCCGCTGCGAAATGCCAGCATGCCCTGTGGCAGGCCGGGCGCGTTATGCGTGGCGAAGATCGCATCGCACGGGTACTTGCTGAACAGGCCGTCTTCCAGCATGCGGCTGGCGCCGCCCAGCCCTTCTTCGGCGGGCTGGAAAATCAGGTTCAAGGTGCCCGAGAAATTGCCTTTCTCGGCCAGGTACTTGGCCGCGCCAAGCAGCATGGCGGTGTGTCCGTCGTGACCGCAGGCATGCATCACGCCGTGGTGGGAACTGGCATACGGCGCGCCGGTTTCCTCTTCGATCGGCAGGGCATCCATGTCAGCCCGAAAGCCGACTCGCCGCTCTCCGTCGCCGCGCTTGAGTTGCCCGACCACACCAGTGCCGCCGATGCCGCGCTCGACCTGATAGCCATAGCGCGTCAGCAGCTCGGCCACAAGATCCGAGGTGCGATGTTCCTTGAAGCCAAGTTCCGGGTGCTGGTGAATGTCGCGCCGGATCGCGACAAACTCGTCGGCACGTTCAGCGAGGTCCTCGATCATGGCCATCACAGTCCTTCGGCAGTTAACTTGGTAGCCGGACAGATTAAAGCGCGTACTTTAATGAGTCCAATGCATTATTATTCTCGATAGCATTACTTCTTCTCATAAGATGAACCTCGCCCAGCTCGAACATCTGATGGCGCTCGCAGAAACAGGCTCCTTCAGCCGGGCGGCAGAGCGCGTCCATCTGACCCAGCCGGCGCTCTCAAGAAGCGTGCGTTCCCTGGAAGAGGAACTGGGCGGCAAGCTGGTCGACCGGATCGGTCGCAGGAACGAGATGACCGCGCTCGGCATCGCGGTGGTGCAGCGCGCGCGCCAGGTGCTGCTTGGCGTGGTCGAGCTGCGCCACGCGGCGCAGCACGTGCAGGCCGGCGAGGTCGGCAGCCTGCGTATCGGGCTCGGCTCGGGACCGGCCGCCATCCTGACGCGCAGTCTGCTGGACTTTGGTGCCAGCCACTACCCCCTCGTCAAGCTGTCGATCCACCGCGGCCGCATCGACGAACAATTAAAGGGCCTGCGGGCACGTGAGCTCGATGTCGTGATCATCGACGAACGCTCTGTCACGCCACATCAGGGTCTTGTCATCGAGCGCCTGCCTGACATGCGCGTTGGCATCTTCTGTCGCGCAGGGCATGCGCTGGCCGAACGGGCGCGCATCAGGTTCGATGATCTGCTGCGCTATCCGGTGGCCTCGACCGCGATCGCCAGTGAAGTGGCTCGCCACCTGGTCGAAAGCTTCGGCCCGGCTGCGCATCCCGAAAACCTCATCTCGCTTCAATGCGACGAGATTGCGCCGCTGCTGGATGTCACACTAAGCAGCGATACTGTGTTCGTGGGACTGGCAGCCGCGACACGTGACGCCATCAGGAACGGCAGCCTGGTGGAATGCAAGATCCGCTCGAGCCTGGCATCGGTTGCGCGCTTTTCCATCGTCACGCTGGATGGCCGCCAGGCCTCGCCCTTGCTTCCCATGGTGCGACAGCTGGCCGAACAAATGCTCAACGATTCCTGACCCTTATTCCTTCAACCATCTAAAGCGGGGTGTGCGACGTGCAGCCAGAACACAGATCAAGCCAGCACCTGTCCGCCAGGCAACTGGTCGAGCGCTTCTGGTCGCTGATGTCGAGCAATCAGTTCGCAAGTGTCGCCGAAGTCTGCAGCAACGATCTGTTGGTCGAATGGCCGCAGTCACGCGAACGCTTCGTGGGCGTCGAGCGTTTTGCCATGATGAATCACGCGTATCCGGCACACGGTCGCTGGCAGTTCGATGTGCGTCGCCTGGTGGCCGACGATGCATCCACCGGCTTGGCCCGGGTCGTCACCGAAGTGGCGATTACAGATGGTGTCCAGCACGCTGTGGCGATCAGTTTCTTCTCGATCGAAGAAGGGGTCATCAGCCACATCGTCGAGTACTGGCCAGAGCCCTTCGCTGCTCCGGCAAACCGTGCTCATCTGGCGCAATCGATGGATCAGGATTGAGGCTTTTGCGAACCGGAGGCGCTCCTCGCCGCTGCCCGCGCGCGCGCCTTCTGGCGGGGCTCGCCGGGCTCCTCATGAGTGCGGCGGCACTTGCTGACCCTGACGCGGCCGGCGCCTCCGACGCCGATGTCAGCGTCACGCCCTACCGTCCCACCGTATCGACACCGGCGCAGTTGTCAGCCGAAGGATGGCTCGAAGGAGAGTTCGGCGGCCTCGAGGCTGCGGGCCCAGGCCACCAGCGCATGGCCAGCATTCCCTATGCGGTGAAGCTCGCCTTCTCGCCGGACTGGGGCATTCGGGTGAGCGGCAACGCCTACATGACCGCCACCGGTGAGGATGCGAACACCGCGCGCGGCTTCGGTGACACCTCGCTGATCGTGAAGCGGCGCTTTGCCATCGACGACAGCTCAGCCTTCGGACTGGAATTCTCGGCGCTCGCACCGACCGCGCCCGCAGCAATTGGCAATGGTCGCCCCGCGTACGGCAGCACGGGCATCTACAGCCTCGACTTCGGTGCCGGGTACCACACCGACGTCAACCTGTTTGTGACGCGCCTTGGGGGCAGTGCCACCATCTCGCCGTGGCAGACTGGCTATGCGCTTGCGCTATCGCATCCGCTGGGCAAGGTGTGGGGCTTGTTCGGCGAGTTCTCCGGCTTTCACCAGCGCGGGCTGCCAGATACAGACCAGTTCCTTGGCGGCGCCACCTACAACGTCTCAAAACGGCTGGTGCTCGACATGGGTGCCGAGACGGGCCTGACACACGCCTCGCCGCGCTGGGGTGTGTTCAGTGGTTTCACGGTGCTGCTCGACCGCCTGTTCTGACGCGAGGCGTGCCTGGCCGCGTTCAGGAAGCACGCAGGGATCGCAGCGAATGCCACTGGGCACGCACGAAGTCACGCCCGAAGATCCACATGATGAGCGCGTAGATTGCAGCTTCGAACACCACTGCCGGGATCACGTAGTGCCAGCCGGACACGACAGCCAAGGCGTGGTGGCCAAAAGCCACCACCAGGCCCGATGCCAGCAAGGCGCTGACGATCGGAAGGGCCACCTGACTCGACAGCGCTCGCATGCTAATGCCCGTGGCCTTCAACATCAGCAGCACCTGCGCTGGCCAGACCAGGTAGCCGCGCACCACGTAGGCGATCGCCACGGCCATCGGGCCGTAGGGGGCTGCCACCAGCACCACCGGCAAAGCCACCAGCAACTGCAGCCAGGCCAGCCTGACGCTGGTGCGCGCTGCGCCGCGTGCCGAAAACACGGGACTGGTCAGTGAGCTGGTGGCATAGGGCAGAGCCAGCAGCGACAGCACCTGGGCGACTTGGCCTGCGCTGCTCCACTGGGCGCCAAACACCAGCGGCACCAATTGCGGCGCAACCGCGCCAAAGCCCAGCATGGCAGGGCAGGCGATCAGCGCGATGACCGCGTTAAAACGCAGCACCGCGGCGCCGAAGGCTTGGGTGTTGGCATGCAGGCGCGACAGGGTCGGCAGGGCAATAGTGGCAATCGGAGCGACGCATACCTGGATCAAGAGATCGATGGCACGCCAGCCAAGGCGGTAGATGCCGACCGCAGACACGCTCAGCACGCGGCCGATGATGATGTCCTGGGAACGCATCATGATCATCAGCAGCACCTGGCTCAGCATGGTATTGAAACTGAAGCGAAACACCGGCCCGAGCCTGGTCCTCGCCAAGCGGCGCTGTGGCAGCCAGGGATAGGCGTGCCAGGCCAGCAGCACCACGATGCCTTCGACGATCAGGCGTTGCAGCACCATGCTCCAGGCGCCATAACCGGCGCGCGCCGCCATGATGGCAACGCCGCCACCGAGCACGTTTGAAATCAGCGAGCGCGCCGCCACCGAGCGATGGCCGAAGTCGCGCAGCGTGCGCGCCGTGTGTATGCCGCCAAGCGCCGAAAGCGGCAGCACCAGGGCCAGCGTGCAGACGATGGGCAGCAATTGCTGCTCACGAAAGAACCAGGCGATCGGCTGCGCCAGCGCCACCAGCACCAGACATACTGACGAGGCGAAGCCGAAGTTCAGCCAGAAGATCGAATCGGCCAGTTCGGCGTCAAGCTCCGGTTCCCGGATCACGGCGTCCGGGAAGCCGGCCGATGCGATCAGTCGGCCAAGCTCTGCGATCGCTAACGCCAGCGCGAACACGCCCATGTCGTGCGGGCTGAGCAGGCGCGCCAGCACCACGAAAATGACAAACGAAAAGCCCTGGTCCGAACCGATGCGGACCAGCGTCCAGGCCGCCGAGAAAGCGGCGCGGCGCTTCAGATCGTGGTGCGCGTTTGTCATGCGCTCAGGGCTGGTGCCGCCAGCGGCGCACCAAATACGCCGAACCCGTCACGGAAAATTTCTACTTGATGACAGTTGGGCAGCATTCTTGCTTTAATGCGCAGCGATTTATGGTTTTTTTATATCTCACGAGGCTTGCCTTCCTGGGGAGCGCATGATGCAAGCAGACTTCGCGACCCGAACGTTGTCGGAGCCCGATCCGAAGGCCGATTATGCCCCGCCCGGCCAGGGCGGCGTCGCAGCGACACGCCACCACCTGATGATCGGCGGCACCGGCCGTGCGGGCACCAGCTTTTTAGTGCAGTTCCTGCACCTTTGCGGCCTTGACACCATGATCGGACGCGAGGGCCTGTCGAGCTGGGATGAACAGGCCAACGCCGGCCTGGAAAGCTTCGCTGCTGATGCCAGGGAACTGCCCTACGTCATCAAGTCGGCCTGGTTCGACGAGTTCGTCGGGAGCTTCCTGGCCAATCCCGCCCTTGAGCTCGATGCGGTCGTGATTCCGATGCGCGATCTGGTCGAGGCCGCCTCGAGCCGTGTGCTGAACGAATACACGGCGCGTTACAACGATGCATCGACGCCCGCTGAATGCACCCGCTGGGAGCGCTGGGGAGCCACCCCGGGCGGCGTGGTGTATTCGCTCAATCCGATGGACCAGGCACGCATCCTGGCGCTCAGCTTTCATTCCGCGCTGTTTGCTCTGGTCAAGCGCGATGTGCCCATGGTGTTCCTCGATTTCCCGCGCTTCATCGAAGATCCGGACTACCTGTTTCGCAAACTGGAGCCGCATCTGCCCAAGACCTGCACCGCCGCCAAGGCGGCTGCGGCCCATCACCAGCTGGCCGACGCGATGAAGGTGAGAACCGCTCGCGAGCTCGACCAGACGAGTGGCGAACATGAGGCGGCCCGTCAAAGCCGCGCCACCGCGATCCAATATCCGAGCATGCAGAACCTGAACCGCGCAGCGCTGGAGCGTTCGCAACGCAACACTACCGCTCCTGCAAGCTTTGCGCGACGGCTGGCGCGCCGATTGCAGCGCATGGTGGGTTGATGGGGGCGTCTGCCCGACTGATAAAATGTTCCATCTCGGGTAGAAGACCACCATAAGAAAGCGATGATCGATCCATGAGTGCTTCGAGATCTGGCAGCATCCACGTCGCGAGCCCTGCGACCGTGTTCTGGCTGACCGGGCTGTCCGGGGCGGGCAAGACCACCATCGCACGGGCTCTGAAGCAGCGCCTCGACCAGCTCGATGCCCCCTCGATGGTGCTCGATGGTGACGATCTGCGCGCCGGCATCAATGCCGACCTGGGATTTAGCGATGAGCACCGCCGCGAGAATGCACGTCGCATCGCGCACGTCGCAAAGCTGGTGTCGAATCACGGCAGTATCGTGATCGTGGCGGCCATCACGCCGCGCGCAGCAGACCGCGCACTGGCACGCTCGATTGTCGGTGCGAGCTATGTCGAGGTCTACGTCGGCACATCGCTGTTGGCTTGCGAAAAACGCGATCCCAAAGGGCTCTACCACGAGGCTCGCGCCGGTCACATCAAGACCTTCACCGGTGTGTCTGCCACCTACGAAGTGCCTCAGTCGCCAGAGATCGAAATCCATACCGAAGAGATGACCGTAGAGGCCGAAGTCGATCGCTTGATCGACCATCTTCTTTCCCTGCAGCCAGCCCGACCGGTGCCCGCCTCGCAAAGCTGATCATCTGCCGCGCCCTTGTGTATGGCAGAGCGAATACTTGCGCCTGGTGGGCACAGCGGTTGCCTTGTTTAGTTGACCTAAATAAGGAGAACACCATGCATCAAATGACCAGAATTGCGGCGACCCTGCTGCTCGCCGTGCCAGCAGCAGCTGTCTTCGCGCAAGGGGCGGGCGCAGGCGGCGGCCAGGGCGCAGTCAGCACCGGTGCAACCGCCAACGGCTCGACGTCGACAAATCTCGGCAACCCGACCGGTCAGGCGCAAGTCGGCACCTCGACCAACGCGCAGGTGGGCAACACAGGCATCAATTCCAGCACCTCGATCGGCGCCAGCGGTTCGACCAACCGTGCAAGCCGTTCCAGCACGCCCTCGCACCCCACCGAGAAATCGACCGGCACGGGCGACGCGCCCCAGACCAACTCTGGCACCAGCCCAACGGGCGGTGCTGCAGGTGGCAAGTAGCGCTTTCTCAACGTCGCGTGCGCCGAGGCGGCTCGGCACAAGTAGCGCATGAAAGCAGAAGCAGGAATGCGGCCCCGCGCAGAAAGATGTGCGGGGCCGCTTTGCTTCGCCAAGCGAGCTGCCCGTATTAGAAGCGCTTGATCTCGCGCACGAAGCCAAGACCGATCGCCGCCAGCAGCGGCCCTGCCGCCAGTGTCGCGAATGCGGCAAAGAACGAGCCCGTGGATTGAAACACCGCACCCACGACCAGCGGCACCGTGACACTGCCGAGCTGCCAGAACGCGTTGGTCGCACCGGTGGCAGAGCCGGCCAGACTCTTGCCTGCAATTTCGGTCACAAGCGCCGCGGTGAGCGGGCTGTATGCGAAGGCCGCGACACCAAGCAAAGGCGCGACCAGACGAAACTGTGCTTCGCCTTGCAGCATGCCGAACACCAGCAACAGCACGGTGAACGAAATGAAGCACAGCATCACCAGCATCTTGCGACGCCCACCCATCCAGTCCGACAATAAGCCGATCAGCGGTTTGGAAACCACCGCGCCGATGCTGAACATGAAGGTAATGGAGGCCGCGGTCGCGAGCGTGAAGCCATGGCCCTTGACCATCAATGAATTGGCCCAGAACGCGAATCCCCAGGTCCCCCACATGGCACCGAAACCCGAGACGGCAAGCAGCACCAGGTCCTTGTTCTGCACCAGCGCCCGCAGATTGAATCCCTGCCTGCCTAGGCTCGGCACGGCAGGTCCATCGCGCACCACCAGAAAACAGATCACCCCCAATACCACGGTGGCCACACCCAGGTCCTGGTACACCTGGTTCCAGTTCTGGATCTTCAGCAATGCCGGCACCAGCAGGTTGCTGACCATCAGCGCGAGCGATGTCGCGGTCATCAACAGACCCATGGCGCGCCCACGACTTCTGACGTCGAACCATGTGCTGACAAGTTTCACGCAAGCAGAATAGTCACAGCCGGCTGCAAGCCCCATCAGGGCCTGGACCACCAGCCCCGTGACAACCGAGGTGATGTGACCGAAGACAAAAGTAGAAACGCCAAGCGGCAGCATCGATAGCACCAGCGTCCTGCGCGGGCCGAGCAGATCGGTTGCCACCCCGCCGCCAAAATTCGACAGTACGTACCCGGTGTAGAAGGCTGTCACGAAGACACCCAGCGCGCCGACTGCCATGCCAAGTGAATTGCCAACCGGGATGGCGAGATTGCTCCACGCAATGCGGTCGACGAAGGTCATCAGCAGCGCGCTCCAGGCAAACAGCAGAACCACCCAGCGATAGCGCGAGGCGGTTGGATCGGCTGCACGCCTCCCCTCGAGCGGCGTGGGACCCGCCGGCAACGAAGCCGAAACTGCCTCAGCGTGCATGTGATGCTCCTTCCTTGATAAATTTTTCAAGCGGCAAGCGCCACCGCGTCGGGTAGTGCATTGGCGTCAAGCAAGGCATGTTGCGACAGCAATGTCCTTCTCACCGCGCCCACGTCGAGACTTCCGTGATCGCTCAGCAAGGCGGCAGCGACCCCTGCGGCCTGTCCCGTCGCAAATGCGGTTCCCATCACTCTGATCGAAGCGCCTGCCTGACGATCACCGTCTGCCGTGCGGCCGGCCGCGAACAGATTGCCGGTATCGATACTTCTAAGACAACTGAGCGGGATATCGAAGGCGCCACCCGGCAAGTCGAAGCTGCTGGCGAGCGTCTCACGACTATGGAATTCGGCCGCCCAGGAACCAAGCGCGACCGTGTCCTCAAAGCGAGTGCCATGTTGCACATCCTGCCAGGTCAGCTGGCGCTCTGCATCGATATGGCGCGATTCCCGCGTTCCAAAATCCGGACCGGTCGAGACCAGATAGGCCGATGCACAGCCGGGCAGCGAACGCAGCACGTTCAGGTATTGCCAGGCTTGCTCGCGGCCGCGTGCTTCTGCTTTCGAGAGGGCTGCAGGGTCGCGCGCGTCGTAGTCTTCTGAGGCCAGATAGCAGATCACGTCATTGGAAATCGGCAGCCTGACGATCAGACTGTGATCCTTGGACAGCGGGCCGTGGCCTCTCGCCTTGGCCTCCTTGATGGCTTTGCCAAAGGTCGCAACGCTGACATCGGCATCAGCGGCAATGCCGCCAAAGCGCGTGCCGAGCGTGCCGAGATTCGCGAAGCCGTGATTGCCGTAACGCGTAGCAGCACCTGCCAGATGCGCCAGTTCACCATCGCCGGTGGCATCGACAAAGGCATCGGCCCGATACTCGTGAACGCCTGCAGGCCCGTAGCTCGCGACGCTCACAAGTCGTCCTTCAAGTCGCGTTGCGCCGATCAGCGTGGTATGTAGCAGCGTGTCGACACCAGCTTCGGCTGTGAGCTGATCAAGCACGCGCTTGACGGCTTCTGGATCGAACAACACAAATACGCCACGGAACCGTTTCGGTCCGAGTGCGGCGCCCATGCCGCGAAGCCGCGCGATCACTTCCGAAGCAATTCCGGCGACCGAAGGGCGTGGCTGCTCTTCTAGCGTATAGAGTCCGCAGTAGGTCAGCACGTTGCGCATGGTGGCCGCGCCGCCGAGGCAGCCGGAACGTTCCAGCAGCAAGGTGCGAGCGCCGCAGCGCGACGCCGCGATTGCTGCCGCCACACCGGCACTGCCGCCACCTGCGACGATCACATCATAGTGTTCAGCCGGCATATCGATTTTGAGCCATCAACCGTTGTGCCATCAGAAGGCATCCGGCTGAAGCGACGGCTCAGCGCGAACAAATGCCTCGAGCTGGCGCGCTGCTGTCGTAATGCGCATGATGGTTGGATATTTTTCTAGCGGCACCTTCATGCGTTCCGCGTTGAACACCTGTGGCACCAGACAGATGTCCGCCAGGGTGGGGGTGTCGCCGCAACAGAATGCACCCGTCATCTTGTCGTCGATGAGCTTCTGCTCGATTGATGCAAAGCCCGACTCGACCCAGTGTGCATACCAGGCCGACTTGTGCTCGGCGTCGACAAGCAGGGTTCCTGTCAGATAGTTGAGTACGCGCAGATTGTTGAGCGG
>CAZZVZ010000063.1:0-11345 GCA_964657655.1 Gammaproteobacteria bacterium
CCCAGGCCGCAGGTGCGGCCGGCAACGTTGCCGTATCGCTGACCTTCAATATGCCTGCAAGTGGCAGCAACGTGGTCGTCAATACCACCGAGAGCGCCAGCAACGCCAGCACCGCAACCGGCACCGCCACGGTCACTGGTGAAGCGCTGACCACGCTCAGCACCACCACCACAGGCCTGCCGACGGTGGCCCAGGCACCTGGCAGCACGGTCACAGGTTCGCTGACGTTTAGCAACAGCGGTGCTGCGACCGCCTTCAACCCGGTCTACAGCGGCACGCTGCCCGCCGGGGTGACCGGTGTGGTGCTCGGCACTCCGACGCAAAACGGCACGCCAGTCACTGGCGCCACGGCCACCTACAACCCGGCCACCGGCGCAATCACGATCAGCGGCATGCCGGCCACCCAGGCGGCAGGCGCTGGCGGCAATGTTGCCGTGCCGCTGTCCTTCACCATGCCCGCCGGCGGTGCCAGTGTGACGGTCGCCACGCAAGAAACCGCGAGCAATGCCCCCACGGCCAACGGCTCGGTGCTGGTCGCAGGTGTGCCGCAGACCACCCTGAGCGCCACCGTGACCGGCTTCCCGACCACGGTGCAGGCACCCAGCGCGCCTGTCAGCGGCTTCATCAGCTTCACCAACACCGGCACCAACCCGGCTAACAATCCGGTCTTCAGCGGCACGCTGCCTGCAGGACTTGGCGGCGTGGTGTTTGGCACGCCAACGCTCAACGGGGTGCCGATCGCAGGTGCGACGGCGACCTACAACCCGACCACCGGGGCCATCACCTTTACCGGCACGCCGGCCTCGCTGGCGCCCAACGGCGTGCTGTCGGTGCCGCTCAATTTCAACATGCCGGCCTCTGGCAGCAATGTGCCGATCACGGCGCAGGTCACAGCCAGCAATGCACCGACGGCCAACGGCAACGGCACGGTGCTCGGCAATGCGGTGGCAGATCTTGCGATCCAGACCAGCGCACCGGCCACCGTGGCACCCGATGGCTCACTGATCTACACGCTCACCATTACCAACAACGGCCCGGCTGCGGCCAACAATGCGACCTTCAGCGATCCGCTGCCGGCCACGCTCGGCGTGCCGACCGCGAGTTGCGCACCCAATTCAGCCGGAGTCACGTGCGGCGCGACGCTGGTCAACGGCAAGACCGTGACCGGCACCATCACCTCACTGCCCGCAGGCGGCAGCGCCATCATCACCATCACCACCAGCGCGCCGGCGTCGGGCTCGGTCACCAACACCGCGACCGTGGCGCCGCCTGCAGGCATTACCGATCCGGCGCTTGCCAACAACACCAGCAGTGCCACCACCACAGTGGGCGCGGTCGGCAATAACGTCGATCTCTCCGTGACCACTTCAGGGACCTCGACGGTGCAGGTCAACGGTGCCGTGACCTACGTGGTCGATGTCGTCAACGGCGGACCGGCTGCTGCCAACAATGCTGTGTTCAACTACAGCACTGCAGCCGTCGTGAGCGGCGTGACCTGGACCTGCCAGGCGGTCGGCGGCGGCGCGGTCTGTCCTGCGGCCTCGGGCACCGGCAACACCATCAACCAGACCATTGCCACCTTCCCCGATGGCGGTCACCTGGTCTACACCATTCATGGCACTGCTCCGGCCAATGCGCAGCAGTACGTCGACACCGCGACCATCACGGCACCAAGTGGCACGGTCGAGACCAATGCGGCCAACAACACCGCCAACACCACCACCAATGTGACCAACGCTGCGGCCACCAGCGCTGATGTCGCAGTCACGCTCAACGGTCCAAGCACAGTGCAGCCGTCAGCACCCGTGGTGTACACGGTGGTGGTGTCGAACTACGGTCCGGCCAGCGGCAACGGCACCACGCTTGCAGCACCCGTGCCGAGCGTCGTGACCAACGTCACCACCACCTGCACGGCGACCGGCGGCGCCGTGTGTCCGACAGTGGCGCCTGGCAACAATGTCAACACCGTGATCCCGACACTACCCGTCGGTGGCGAACTGACCTTCACCATTTCGGGAACGGCGCCGACCTCGGGCACCTTCAGCGAATCGGCCACCGTCACGCCTGCGACCGGCACCAACGATCCGGTACCGAGCAACAACACGGCAGGCCCGGTGGTGACCACCGTACCGGTGCTGAGCGCAGATCTGTCGATCCAGAAAAATGGCCCGGCGCAGGTTCTCCCCGGCGGCGTGGTCAACTACACCATCATCGTCAGCAATGCCGGTCCCAACGCAGGCGATGGCGCTACCGTCACCGACGTGCTGCCGGCAGGCCTCTCCAATGCCAGCGTGGTGTGCGCGGCTGCAACCGGCGGCGCGGCGTGCGGCAGTGCTGCGATCACTGGCGGCACCTTGCATGCGGTGGCCGGTGCACTGCCTGCTGCAGGATCGATCACCCTGACGGTGAGCGCCACAGCACCGGCCAGCGGCACGCTCAGCAATTCGGCCAGCGTGGCACCGCCCACCGGTGTGACCGATCCGAACATGGGCAACAACAGCGCCGGGCCGGTGGTGACCAACATCGTGGCATCGGTGCCGACCCAGGCCGATCTGTCGGCCAGCATCACGGGTCCGAGCATCGTGGCGCCAAACGGCACGGTGACCTACGTCGTGACCATCACCAACGCAGGACCTGCAGCGGGCAACAACGCGCCGATCAGCGATGTGCTGCCATCGGTCCTGACCAACATCAGCGCGGTGTGCGGCAACACCGTGGGCGGTGCCACCTGCGGCGCAGTCGCGGTCAACGGCAAGACAGTCAGCTCGACCATCGGCGCGCTGCCGGTCGGGGCTTCGCTGACCCTCACCATCACGGCGACCGCACCTGCGAGTGGTACCTTCAGCAACAGCGCTTCGGTGGGTGCGGCACCCGGCGAGACCGACCCCAACACCGCCAACAACGTGGCCGGGCCTGTGGTCACGACCATCGGTGTTGCCACCGGCATCGCCAATCTCGGCATCTCCAAGACCGGGCCCGACATGGTCGGTGCCGGCAGCAGCTTCAGCTACACCCTGCTGGTCTCAAACGCGGGTCCTGCGGCCGCCAACGGGGCAGTGGTGAGCGATGCAGTGCCGGCAGGTCTGACCAATATCCATGCGACCTGCGGCGCGCCGACCAATGGCGCGGTGTGCGGCCCGGTCCAGGTCGCCGGTCAGAACGTCACCAGTGCCGTGCAGTCTCTGCCAGCGCTTGGGACCGTCACGCTGACGGTAACGGTCACGGCACCGGTCCCAAGCGGGCTGCAGCCCACCACAGTGGTCAATCGCGCCAGCATCACGCCGCCGGCCGGCGTCAGTGATCCCGATACCAGCGACAACGTCAGCAATGCGGTCGAGACGTCGATCGTCTCGGCCGGGGTGTCGGGTACGGTGTGGCTCGACATCAACCACGACAAGAAGCTCGATGCCGGCGATCCGCTGTTGCCCAACTGGATCGTGGAACTGTTCCACAACGGTGTGCTGGTGGCCAGCACCACCACCAACGCACAAGGCCAATACTCGTTTAGCGGTGTGCCACCAGGACCTGGCTACTCGATCGACTTCCGCGATCCGGGCAGCAAGGCGGTCTATGGCACGCCGACCAACGGCAATGAAGGTGTGCCCAATCCTGATTCCAATGCGGTGATCGGCAACGGCATCATCGAAAGCCTGACGCTCAAGCCCGGCATCAACATCGTGCACCAGAGTCTGCCGGTCGACCCGAGCGGCGTGGTGTACGACGCCACCGTGCGCACCCCCATCGGCGGCGCCACCGTGACCCTGGTTGGACCCGCAGGCTTCAATCCAGCCACCCAACTGGTGGGTGGCAGCGCCAACGACAAGCAGATCACCGAGAGCAGCGGCCCGACCGCGGGCGCCTACCAGTTCCTGCTGATCAATCCGGGCCAGCCGGGCGGCGCGCCGGCGGGCACCTACACCATCGTCGTGACGCCGCCTGCCGGTTATCTGCCGACACCTGCCAAGACCGGCGGCGTGGCGCAGCCAGGTGCGAGCTTCACAGTGCCAGGCCCGATCAGCGCCACCACACCGATCCAGCCGCAAGAGGGCCCGCCCAAGGTCGGCGACAACGGTCCGGGCACGATCTATTACTTCAACCTGGTGTTCAACAACGGCTCGGGTGCGGTGATCAATAACAATGTACCGCTCGATCGCATCAGCGGTGGCGCCCTGACCGTACAAAAGACCGGCAGCACTGCGACGGCCGACATTGGCGAGACCGTGCTGTACACGGTCGATGTCACCAGTTCGGTCGGCGTTCTGCCCAATGTATCGCTGACCGACCGCCTGCCGCGTGGCTTCACGCTGGTGCCGGGCACCACCACCATCAACGGCGTCAAGGCGCCCGATCCGAAGGGCAACAACGAAGGCGTGCTGACCTTCGCACTCGGCAGCATTGCGGCCTCCGTGACCGTCGAGGTCAAATACCGCGTGCGTATCGGTGTCGGCGCCCAGCAGGGTGACGGCATCAACCGCGCCCAGGCGTCCAACCCGCTCGGTGCCAGCTCCAACGTGGCGACCTTCAAGGTCGATGTCAATGGCGGTGTGTTCACCACCAACGCCTGCGTGGTTGGCAAGGTCTTCATCGACTGCAACGGCAATCTGATCCAGGACGAAAACGAGATCGGCATCCCGGGTGTGCGCCTGTACTTCTCGGACGGCACCTTCGTGGTGACCGACTCGGAGGGCAAGTACAGCTATTGCGGCTTGCGCCCGACCACGCATACGCTCAAGGTCGACAAGACCACGCTGCCACCCGGCTCGCGCCTGGTCGAATCGAGCAACCGCAACGCGCTCGATCCGAACAGCCTGTTCATCGACCTGAAGAACGGCGAACTGCACCAGGCCGACTTCATCGAGGGCTCGTGCTCGCCGCAGGTCATGGAAGAGACCAAGGCACGCCGCGGCCAGGGTGAAGTCAACGCTGCACAGCCGGAACAAAAGACCGCAGCTCCTGCGCTGATCTTTGATTCCAAGCCGCTCAACATGAGTACGCCTGCGGCCAGACCCGCACCAGGAGTCGCCCCGTGAGCGCGCGCCGTCCCGTGTTGCGACAGGGTGCACGCGTGCACGGGCCACGCCTGTCCCTGCTGGCGCTGGCGCTGCTGGTGAGCTTCCCGCTGGCGGCGGGTGCTCAGCAGCAGGCCATCATGCCGGCCGCGGTCGGTGCACCATCGAACGGCCAGTTCCAGAACATCGTGCCGGTGGCCGTCGATCCAAAGCTGCAGAATCTGCCCGACAACCGCCCGATGGCCGTCGGTAACGTCAATGCAGCGGTCGGCCACGTGCGCATGGAAGTCGACAAGAACGCGCTGCCGGCCGACGGACAAAGCGTCATCAACGTCAAAGTCACGCTGTTCGACAAGAACGACAAGCCGCTCGACAGCAGCGCGACCATCACCATTGAGGCGAGCGCCGGACGCATTCACCTGCTCGACCGCGCCACCGACGAACTCGGTCCCGCGCGTGGCGACCTGGACCACGTCACGCCCGGTGTGCAGATGCAGGTGGCACATGGCGTGGCCATTTTCCAGCTGGTGGCGCCCAGTGTGCCGACCGATGTGGCGCTGCGCGTCACGGTCGGCTCGCAGGAAGTGACCGGGCGCGTCAGCTTCGTGCCGGAACTAAGACCGATGCTGGCAACCGGTCTGATCGAAGGCGTGGCATCGGTGGCGCGCAGTCCGGAATCGGGTCAGAGCAACTCTTTGTTCGAAAACGAGCTCAACAACTATCACGAGACCGATGGCGGGCGTGACGAGTTCGGCGCGCGCAGCGAGTTCTTCCTGAAGGGCGTGATTCGCGGCGACTACCTGCTCACCATGTCGTACGACTCAGACAAGGCAGGTCAGTCACCGCTGTTCAGGGATATCACGCCTGAAGAGTATTACCCCGTCTATGGCGATTCCTCGATCAAGGGCTTTGACGCCCAGACCACGCAAAAGCTCTACGTGCGCGTCGACAAGGATCATTCCTTCGTCATGTACGGCGATTTCAACACCGGGACCTCGACGCACGATCCTGCGGCGCTTGGCAACTACCAGCGCAGTCTGACGGGGGGCGAAGGCCACTACGAGACCGAGACCGTGATCGCCGATGTGTATGCCTCGCGCACCAGCTCGCAGCAGGTGGTGCAAGAGCAGCCAGCACGCGGCACTTCGGGTCCGTACTACGTCACCAATCTGAACGGCATCACCAATTCAGAAAAGGTCGAGATACTGACGCGCGACCGCAACCAGCCATCGGTGATCCTGTCCGACCAGGTCATGACGCGCTTTGTGGATTACACCTTCGATCCGTTCTCGGGACAGGTGCTGTTCATGCAGCCGGTGCCGACCATGGACGCCAACTTCAATCCGCTGTCGGTGCGCATCACCTACGAAGTCGATGCCGGTGGCCAACTTTATACAGTGGCCGGTGCTGACGGCCAGATCAAGCTGACCGACCACTGGAGCGTGGGTGGCAGTGCCGTGCACGACAGCAACCCGATCGCGGAATACAAGCTCGGCAGCCTCAACACGTCCTACAAGATCGACGAACATACCTCAGCCATGATCGAGGTGGCGCATTCGGCGCTCGATCAGAGCCAGGACGGCTCGCTGCTGACGGCTGAAGTGCCCAAGGAAAGCGGCAACGCCGAGCGCATCGACCTGCGCGAGCAGTATGGCGCCTTCCAGGGCATCCTCACGGCCGGTAAATCCGATGTCGGCTTCTATAATCCGACCGCCACGCTGCAGGGTGGTCGCGAAGAAATTGCCGCGCGCGGCTCCTACCAGGTCGATCCCGACCTGAAGCTGTCGGCCGAGCTGATCAAGTCAGTCGATCGCAACAGCGACGCCGAGCGCACGGCAGGCCAGGTGTACGCCGATTATCGCCTGTCGGACATCTTCAGCGTCGAAGTCGGCATCAGGCGCAGCGAAGACAAGGTCGGCTCGCTCGACGGTTCGCCGGTCGCCGTCAATGCCTACGCGGCTGGCATCAGCAACACCGCGATCGGCGAGAGCTATACGCCGGTGGCCACCAACTCGCCGACGCTTGCCAGCAACCCGAACCTGACCAACAGTACCAGCGTGCGATTGCGCCTGACGGCGCACCTGGGCGAGAAGTCGAGCGTCTACGGTGAATACGAGCGCGACGTGGTCGATGCCGACAAGCAGCGTTATGCCGTGGGCGGCGACTACCAGCTGTTCGAACGCACCCGCATCTATGCCGAGCATGAGTGGTCGACCTCGAGCTCCGGACCCTATGGTCTGTCTGAAGGTGCACACGATTCACTCACCACCATCGGTATTGCCAACACCTACATGAAGGATGGCGAGGTGTTCTCCGAGTATCGGCTGCGCGATGCCGACGATGAGCGCGATGCGCAGGCTGCATTCGGCGTGCGCAACCTGTGGAACCTGGCGGACGGCGTGCGTGTCACCGCAGGCTTCGAGCGCCAGGACACGTTCTCGAATTCTCTGACTGGCTCGACCACGGCGCTGCCGACCAACGCAAGCGTCACGCCCAGCACCGCGACGGCGAGCAGCATTGCCGGCAGCACCATTTTGACCACCTCGACCACCACCACCAATGGTGCGCCGATCGTCAACGGCGCGGCTGCGATTACCAACATCGCCTCGGCCATCGCGCCGGTGGGTGCGGCAACATCTCTGACCGGCGGGTTCGAGCTGACCTACGACCCGGGCTGGAAGGCTGCCGGACGGCTCGAGCTGCGTCAGGATCCGAACTACAACACGGTGCTCTCGACGCTTGCCTACAGCGCCAAGATCAATCGCGACTGGACGCTCATCACGCGCAACTACCTCAACTACCTCGATGCCCGCAATGACACCGTGGCAGACGAGTACGAGGAGCGCGTGCAGCTCGGTGCTGCCTACCGTCCAGTCGACAACAACACCTGGAATGCGCTCGGTCGCTACGAACTGCGCATGGACGAGAACATGTCCGAGCCCGATCCCGCCAAGGAATGGGCACATATCTTCTCGACCCAGGCGACCTATCATCCAAGCCGTCCCTGGTGGTTTTCCGGGCGCGCTGCAGCCGAGTGGGTGTACGACAATTTCAGCGGCGTGCACTCGGATTACTTCGCCTACCTGGTGGGCGGCCGCGTGGTGTATGACCTGAGCAAGCGCTGGGATGTGGGCGTGACTTCCGACGTGCTGTTCAGCCCGCAGGGCAACGCGCGCCAGTACTCGATGGGGCTTGAAGTCGGCTATCTGCTGAAACAGAATCTGTGGATGTCGGTGGGCTATAACTTCGAGGGCTTCTCCAACCGTGACCTGGTCGGCTCTGACTACACCAACCGCGGTGTCTTCCTGCGCTTGCGCTACAAGTTCGATGAAGATCTGTTCAGTGGCGATGATCCGTCGGTCAATCACACGCTCGACCCGGTCGCACCACAAAAGCCTTGAGGCCCATCATGCAAATTCTGCGTCACGTGTTAACGCTTCGCGATCAGCGGGCCTTGTGGGCACCGCTCGCTCTGGCCATGGCTTGCGGCATGCTGGGCCAGTCGGTTCTGGCACAAGAGCCCAAGCTGACGCCCGAACCCAAGCGCATGACCGACGAAAGCCAGTATCACGATCAGACCGTCTACCAGGTGCTCGAAGAGCGCCTCAAGGCCTTGAACGAGCACGGCCATCAGCTGTCGGGCTATGACATGGCCAAGGCGCAGTGCTGGGTCGATGTGAGCTTTCACGAATACAGCCGCAACGACCGCTCACCATTTCCTGATGAATCGATCAAGCAGGCTGAAGGCATCATCGAGGCGCTCGAGAACGGCACCACGCCGCCGAGCGCCACGCCGCTGATCAACGATGCCACGCGTCTGCGTCCGGATCTGTGGGCGCGGCTCGATGCCCTCAAGGGCGCGCCGGTACTCGAGTGCGCCGCCCAGGAAGTGGCCTGCGCCGAGGTCGAACTGGTGCATGCCGGCAATGAATACAAACAGTTCGGCTGGCGCCATGCCAACCCGTATGTCGAGATGGCAGAAGACCTGGTCAGGGCCGCCGACGAACACGCCGCACACTGCGAACCACCGCCACCGCCGCCTGCGATGCCCACCGCACAGCAAGTCGTGCCGGTCGACCGGACCAGCCTGCGGGCAGATGCGCTGTTCGCGTTCAAGAGCACGGCGCTCAGCAGGCAGGGCAAACTGCTGCTTGACGAACTCATTGGCAAGCTTTCGCCAAGCCGTCCAATCGGTGGTGTCGCGGTGGTCGGCTACACCGATCGTATCGATGTGTTCCACAATCCGCGTAACAACCAGCGCCTGTCCGAGGGCCGCGCCAAAGTGGTGGCCGATTATCTTGGCAGGCATGGCATCGACAGCAGCAAGATCACCAGCTACGGCCGTGCATCGGCCAATCCTGTGGTGGATTGCCCCGACAGTGACTACAAGACCAAGGCCAAGCTGTACGCGTGTCTGGCGCCCAATCGTCGTGTCGAAGTGGTCGTAACGGGTGTTCCGGTCCTGCAGTAAGCTCGCGCGCTGACAGTCCGTGGTGCGCGGCGTAGGTTGCCGACACGTACACTTGGCTCCTCATTTCGCCTTCAGTCGATGAAGGTCTGGAGGTCCGTCATGAAATTCTTCGTTGCGATCGGCTTGTGCGCTACGGTTCTCGGATTTTCAGCGCAGGCGGCCGATGTCATGACGCTGACCTCAAAGAGCTTTCAGGACGGTGCGCAGCTGGGGGCCAAGTTCGGGGGCAACCTCGCGACCAATCCGAACTGCTCGGGGCAAAACGTCTCGCCCGCGCTCTCCTGGAGCAACGCTCCCGCGGCAACCCGCAGCTTTGCAATTCTGATGGTTGATCCCGAAGGCAGGCGTGGACTCGGCGTCGATCATTGGGTCGCGTACGGCATTTCACCGAACATTTCCGGATTTGCCGAGGATGAAGCCGGACATGCATCGACCAGGTACGTGCACGGGATCGGCACGCGCGGGCTGGATATCTACACCGGTCCTTGCGCCCCTCCAGATACCGGCTTGCATCATTACGTGATCACGCTGATTGCAACTGATCTTGCCCCGGAAGCCCTGCCGCCGGGCCTGACCCGCGAGGAACTGCTGACGCGCCTGGACGGTCATGCGCTCGCCGCAAGCAGTCTCATCGCGCGGTCTGGCCACGCCCAGCCCTAGAAATCTGGATCTCACTGCTTTCGAAGCAGGGCCGGCGCGGAAAAAGCAGGCGGCAACTCGCGGCTGATCTCAAGGGGGTGACGGTTCACCAGGATCGAAACCCTCATCGAGCGCGAAGTCACCACGCCGACGCTCGGCCAGCAGGGAGCTGGCCTGTTGCAGCAAGGACCTCGGCACGCGAATCGATGCACCTCCGACGGCCTGCTGCCACAGCGAGTTGGCCTGAACCGTGTTGGTGTCAGCGGCTGTGACCGGGATGCCATGCGCCGACAGAAAACCCGACAGGATATGGGCTTGTGTCGGGGTGAGGTTTCTGGCGAGGAGAAGCCAATCACCAAGATATTCCTCTTCACTTTCTACAGGCGCCGGGATCTCCTCGTGCGGCTCATCCTTGGACTGGTAAGGTTCCAGGTGGAGCCCACGCAAGCGTGCTTCCGCCGCCGCGACGGATTGCGCCGTCGTTGTCAGATGCCCCGCCGTCCAACGTCTTCGCAGTTCCTCATCGGAGAACTTCGCAAATCTTCCTGCGATATCGACGGGATCAAATTCCATCGTCTCGCCTCAACGAACAGACGGGCCATAGCGCACTTGCTGCGGGGTGTTCTAGAAACGCTGGCTCGAAGATATGCGGGAGCCCATCTGAACTCGCTTTATTCGGGGAGCAGGTTGTTCGAGCAGGACAATCAGCGATCAAGCGATTGCGCTCGCGGAGCTGCTGCCCTCGATAAATGCCACGTACTCAGCCCGGATATCTTGGTCCACCAGCACCTCACCGCGTCCACAAGGATGCCGATTCTGACCATTCTTCTTTAAACCCGAAACCCAATATTCGTTGCCAGTTGCCTCATCAAAGTAATTGCCCCCACATACACCCCCGCCGGAACACCGATGAAGCTCAAGCCCGCGATAGAAAACCGACAGCCCCGATTTCGAGAAGGTGACGCGTCCGATCCAGGCAGGCCCGTTGTCCGAGAAGCCTGATTTCAGTTCGACGTACATGAGGCGGCTTCGCGCGCCACGCGTGAGCTGCGACTTCATATCGAATCTCCTTTCAGAAATAATCGGCAATGGAGCGTTGATCCGGCATTACATCGTGGAATGCTGACATGGCAGGGGCTGATTGTCGATGTCTGATCTGACTGTGGCTGCCTTCATCAAGAAATACCGCGGCGCCCTTGGCGTCACTGCTTGAGCAGGAAACCGCA
>CAZZVZ010000064.1:0-11260 GCA_964657655.1 Gammaproteobacteria bacterium
CACCAGCACGATCCCAAGGCGCGATGCAAGGCGAGATTTCTGACGATCGAGTTCCATCGCGCTTTTCCTTTCGGGACTGCGGTATTACGGCCCAGCGCTTGTGGGCTCGCTACGAACAGACGTCCTTGATACGAATTGATCGACGCACCGATCGCGCGGATGCGCAAAGAATGAGAGCCAGGGAGCGCACCGGGGCGCAGCATGCGGACTGTTCTTGACGACGCAGGACCAGATTCGCGTCTGTGGCGTTCAGAATATGACCAGAACGTGACAGTTTTCTTGCAGAGGCCCGACTTTCGCCTCGCGCACTCCCGTGGCCGAATGCGTCGTTGTGATTGCGTCACACGCGGCGCGATTCTGGTGAGCGCAGGTGTCACTGTCAAGTAAAAAGACTATCAAAAAACGTCTTGTTTAATCCTCCCCAGGGGGATAGGATGCTGGCATGGCAAAACGTCAAGCATCTGCTCCATCTGCACATCCCGATGTCGTGCTGCGTCTCAAGCGCGCTGAAGGCCACCTACGCAGCACCATCGCTATGGTCGAGGCAGGACGCAGCTGCCTTGACCTCGCGCAGCAGTTGCACGCGATTGAAAGAGCTGTGGTCAATGCCAAGAAGGCGCTGATTCACGACCACATCGACCACTGCCTGGAAGCCCAGCTGGTGTCAGATCCGGCGGCCGCCAAGCGCGCCGTGGCCGAGACCAAGAAGCTCAGCAAGTACCTCTGATGAGCGACCGGCCCCGTTCGATCCCGGTTCTGAATTGCTAGAGCAGCCACAGGTCGCTGCTCTTGGCGCACGCGATCCTGGAATCGACCTGCTGCGCGGACTGGCGATCATTCTGGTGGTGATGCACCACACCATGCTGCGCATTCCGCTGACCAAGACCGATGCGGCGACGCTGTTTCCAACGCGGCTGCTCGATGCTCTCGGCTACAACGGCTATGAAGCCGTGTTCATCTTCTTCGTGATCTCGGGCTATCTCATCACCGACAACGCGCTCAGGCGTTATGGCGACCTGGGAAAGATCGACAAGCGCGCCTTCTACGTCAGAAGATTGGCGCGCATCGCGCCCTGTCTTGTCGTGCTGGTCTTGGTGCTGTCGATGTTCCATGTTCTGCAGATTGCCAACTTCACCATCAATCGGCCCGGACAATCGCTGTTGCAAGCGATCAGTTCTGCGCTGCTGCTCTACTTGAACTGGTACGAGGGAAAGACCGGTTATCTGCCCGCCGCTTGGGACGTGCTGTGGTCGCTCTCGATCGAAGAAGCGTTCTATCTGGTGTTTCCAATCGTCTGCCTGGTCGCGCGCTGGCGCAGCTGGTTGCTGACTTTGGCGCTGCTGCTGCTGGCCTTGTCACTACCGGTCTCGCGCCGCTTGCTTGAGGCCAACGAAATCTGGCAGGAGAAGGCCTACCTGCCCGGAATGGCTGCGATCGCGACAGGCGTACTGACGGCGCAGATTGGGGCGCAAGCGGCATCACTTGGCAGCCGCACGCTGCAGCTTTTGGGCTGCTATGGCGTCTTCGGGCTGTTCTCGATCCTGTTTTTCGAGGACGACCTGTGGCGGCTGCTCGACAATGGCACCATGCTGATCCTGACATCGGCCAGCGCCGCATTGCTGCTTGCATTTCGTTCGGGCTGGTCGGCACCATGGATCGCCCGGGGCAGCAGCTGGATTCAATCCTTCGGGCGTCTTAGTTACGAGATCTATCTGTCGCACGTGTTCGCACTGTTCGCGGTGCTGGCGCTGTTTCATGCACTCGGCAGCGACATGCCCTCCGGCTGGATCTGGTTCATCCCCTCGCTCATGCTGTCATGGGGTCTGGGATGGCTGATCGATCGCGCGCTCTCGACACCTGCGAACCGATGGATCCGCGACAAGCTCGCCCGCCGATCGGCCATTGGAGGGTCTGTGCGGGGCGCCATCACCGTCAACAGGCTGTGACGATTCGGGGCATCTAGTCCATTGACCGAGGGACAAAGATTTCTGGATCAGGTAGCGTTTGGCGACCAGTCAACCCTTTGGAGTCGACGCGTGTATCCAGCCTTGCAGCGACGTTTGTGCAGTCCATCGGCACTGAGCAGCCTCCTTCTCCTGATGCTTGCCGCGTGCGGCGGTGGAGGCGGTGGCACCAGCAGCACACCGGCTGCCGGCGCTGGCAGCCCGAGCGGCGCTCCGGCACCCGTGTCATCGCCCGCGCCGACGCCGGCTCCAGGTCCCGCGCCCGGGCCGGCTCCTACTGCGACGCCCACCATCAACGCTGACATCGGCAAACCGAATCGCATGCTGGTCGGCCTGGGCTCGGGCAACGACATTTCCACCATGACCGCAGAAGGCATCAGCCCGGACATCATCGATACCTACCTGGTCGGTGTCGGCCCGGGCAACTGGCCCTACTACAACACGCCCACAGGAAGTTACGTGGTCGATGTCATCAATGCTGACGAGACGGTCGGCGCCGTGCCACACCTGACGCTTTACCAGATGGCCACCAACGGCGACGGCAATATCGCAGACATCAATAACGTGGCCTTCATGACCAGCTACTGGTCTCAGGCGAAGCTGATGTATACCGAGATCGCCTCGACCGGAAAGCCGGTGCTGGTCAATCTCGAGCCTGATTTCTGGGGCTATGTGCAGCTCCAGGCTCCAGGCGGGGATCCGACCAAGCTGGCAGCGCAGGTCACCATCCAGCCTGAATGCGCCAGCCTTCCCAATACCGCAGTTGGCATCGCAGGCTGCCTGCTGACGCTCGGGCGCACCTATGCCCCCAACGCCAAAATCGGCATACCCCCCTCGTTCTTCGGCGAGGACGGCACCAGCGTTGGCAATTTCATGAAAGCCATTGGCGCGCAGAATGCCGATTTCATCGTGGCTCAAACGAGTGATCGCGATGCAGGATGCTTCGAAGCGGCGCTCTCGAGCGGCAGCCCGTCGGAATGCACCGGGCGGGGCAGCGGTCCCTTCTACTGGGACGAGAACAACCAGACACTGCCCAACTTTACTGACAACCTGTCTGGCTACGCGACGGTGCGCAGTATCCTCGGCAACAACTTGCCGATCCTCTACTGGCAGACGCCGCTCGGCGTGCCGTCCTCGACGCCTGGCGGAACCACCAACCATTACCGCGCCAACCAGGTGCACTACATGTTGACCCATGCGAGCCAATACGTGGATGGAGGCGTGTTTGGCATTGTCTTTAGCGGTGGCGCCACCTCGCAGACCAACATCTCGAGCGATGGCGGCCAGTTCAAGACCTTGTCGAGCGCGTACCTTGCCAACCCGGTCGCCTATCCTTGAACCTCAGGACGTGAGTTCGGCAGCGCTTGCCATCTCCTCGACCTTGTCCCACGTGGTGGCGCGCATGCTGTCGCGCTGACTCATGCGACTGAACCAGTCTTTCAGGTTCGGATGCGCCTCGGTCAGTACCACCCATTCGGGCGACGCGACAAAGAAATCCATCAAAGGCGCGATGATCACGTCAGCGAGCGTCATCTGCTCGCCCACCATGTAAGGCTGATCGCCGAGGAGACGCGCGAGCTCATCGAACACCCGCTGCGCATGCGGCATGGCGGCCGCAACGATTTCCTCATCGGGCTCCATGCCCAGCACCTTGGGTTTTACCGTGCGCTCAAATCCGAGGGTGTCGCCCACCCCCCTGAAAATGTAGCAGTCGTGGATGTTGAGCAGCTGATCCATGCGTGCCAGCTTGCGGATATCGGTTGGCACCAGAGTGGGTTCGGGCGCGAGGCGCTCGAGGTAACGCAAGATGGCCTGCGTTTCATAGAGCATGAAATCGTCGTGCTCCAGCACCGGCACCTTGCCAAAGCGGTGGCGCAGGATATGCGGTTCGCGCTTGAACTCGGGCGGGCGCACCGGGACATAACGAAAGCTGAGATTTTTCTCGAGAAGTGTCATCAGCACGGCGCGCCCGTAGGGACTGCCGGGGATGCTGTAGATCGTGAATTCAGCCATGTTGGTCGCTACCTCCTCGCACCAGGATTGAGAAAGCTTCGACCACGGCCGAAGCGTAAGCCATGACTAACTGTAAGCCACGGCTTACGCAGGTGTCAAGCAGCCATCCTGCCATTATTTAAGCGCTTGCGCGCGTGTGAACTAATTGCTGGCGGGCGCGCCCGGTGGCGGATGGTTCGGCCGGCAGGCAAGCGGCGGCGGCGGGCTGCCATCGGTAGAGCCGGGGGGATGACGTGGTCCTTCGCAGCGTCCCGTGACAGCATCGCCCTTGTGATTGGTGAAAGTGCAGGCCTGGTCTTGCGGCTTGCCGGCACAAGCAGCAATTGCTTCAGGAGGCGGGCCGCGACGGTGCGGCTGGTCACCTGCGGGTGCATCGCCGTTCACGGGAGGGGTTTGCGCGGCTGCAAGATTGCAGGCGCCAAGAATGCTCGCCGCGATGGCCAGCTTGAATCGGTTCATTGGCTACTCCCAGATGAGATTGGATGCGTGTGGGCGCGGCTGTCGACTGCAATAGCTTGCACCCGTGCTGACGGCGTTTTCTCGTCGGCTTCCCTTTATACGTCTTGGCGCGTCACATTTGCTTGAGCGCACATCAGAAATCTGTCAGCCAGCTGATGCAAATGTCACTTTTCTTGGACAAGCATGGCGCAATTGGTGTGCAGCGTTCGAGAAAGTGGCCCTGCAAGGCAATGCTACCGAATGCTTGGCGCCTTACAATTTCACGATCAGCACGTTCACGAAAAGCCCACCGGCGCAGGCGTCGCCCGGGCGTCCAGAGAAAAGGTGACCGAGGCGAGCAGTCCCTCGCGAATATCCTTGTCCTTGACGTTCGATATGTGCGCCATGCATTGGCTTCCACTCTGCTTGGTGTAGACCATGTCTTCGGCCAGCAAGGTGCGATGCACATGGTTGGCCGTATAAGGCTCGGTCGCAAGAACGGCCGTGGTGGTTGCTTCCGGAAAGAAGATCTGCCCGGTGTGTGCGACGTGATTCGTCCCGTCCCGGTTGGGCACACGAACCTTGACGTGAAGGTGATTGGTGCGGCCCGCGTAACTACCGGGAAAAAGCGTCGAGAAGATCACCACGCCATCGCCATCGGTCGTCTGAATGCCGCGCAGGAACGTCTTCTGGTCGACAGGTGCCATGTGTGGCATGAGCCCACCTGGTGGCGGTCCATGAGGGGGGCCATCGTGTGCGCCGGGTGGCGCACCGCCGGGCGGTCCGTCATGCGGCATGCCATCCATCCCGGGTGGCCCAGCTTCTGGCATGACGGCAAATCCCGCATATTCGCCGGCAGCGTCGCATGACCAGACTTCAACGCTTGCACCTCGCAGTCCCGAGCAGTCTTCAGAATTGACCAGGCGGATCTTGAGCTCGACGGGAACCCCGGGTCGGTCCTCGATCAGATCGCTGCGCATGCGCTCACCGGCAATGTAGAACGGCCCCTGTTCCTGTTCTGGCGTCAGCTTGCAAAGCGGCTCGGTGGCTGCACCGGCCCAACCGTGACTGGTAAACGCGAGCATGCCGCCAAGGGCGCGGACAATAAAGTGACGACGCTTGAGACTGTCGATGTGAAGCTCCGGTAGAACACGCAATGAACGTCAAAAGTATGCACGAGGAATGCATCGCGGCGCGTCATGTGCCAAGCGGTTTTGTGCGCTTCGGCGCTCAAATTTGAGCCGAGGCATTTCTTTTTTTCACGAAGCGCGCCGCTCGCTCGGGGAGTGCCTGAACAAACCTCGCCCTTGGTGCCGAGCCTTGGCGCCCGTCTCCGAGTGCTATGCGGACTTCGGATCGCGCCCGCGCGAAATCAGGAAGTGCGTCGCCTTCTCGCCGCGCGTCGCGCTGGTGCAGTGATAACCAAGCGCTGCCAGATCGAGCTCCCCGAAAAGATGCTCGCCCCGGCCGAGCAGCGCGGGCACCATGCCCAGGTGCAGTTCATCCACCAGACCGGCCTTGAGGTATTGCTGGATCGTCGAGACCCCGCCGCCAATGCGCACGTCCTTGTCACCGGCGGCTACTTTGGCTTGCTCGAGTGCCGCTTCGATTCCGCCGGTCACGAAATGAAAGGTTGTGCTGCCGTCCATCGTGAAAGAGTCGCGCTTGTGGTTGGTCAGGACAAAAACGGGCGTGTGAAATGGTGGTGTATCGCCCCACCAGCCTTTCCAGGATTGATCGGGCCAGGGACCGCGTACCGGGCCGAACATATTGCGCCCGAGGATCCATGCGCCCATATTCGCAAAGCCGGCTGCCGCAAAGTCATCATCAACGCCGCTCGTGCCACCGCTCTGGCCGTGCATTTGCTTGAAGGTCCGGGTCGGGAAAAACCATTCGAAGACCGCCGTGCCGCCCCGGCCGACCGGGTTTTCAAGGTCCTGATCCGGCCCGGCTGCATAGCCGTCGAGCGAGATGCCGATGCTGCTGACTTTAACCCGGCCCATGTGCCTTTGCCTCCGCTTCAGCCTCGACTTCTGCCGGCGTCACGACGGTCGTGACCTTGGCGTCGCGATACCAGATCAGGACACCGATCGAATAGGTGATGACGTAGGCCGCGAACAATCCGAACAGCCCCATGGTCAGCGGACTTCGGCCAAGGGCTGCCATCGGTCCGGCATCGGCATTGCCGCTCGACACCAGGTTGGGAGTGGTGGCGAACTGCACCGCCCGATAGATGATGCGTCCGACAAACAAGAGAGCGATCGCCGCTCCCAGGCCACGATGTGGCGTGTAGAAGAAACCGTCGGGGGTATTCTCGAAGGTCGAGCCTTTTAGACCAAACCACCCGGCCACGCCGCCACCCGCAAGACCGGCCGCCAGCCCCTCGAGAACCAGCGGATGCGACAGGTTGGTGGCGAACATGACCAGGATGACGAGCGTCAGCAGTGCACTGCGCACACGCAGGCTCAGTGGGCGTACCGGCTGCTTCATGGTCAGCCGCATGACGCGGCTGCCGACGCGCCAGATGATGAAGGCGGCAATCAGGATGGTAAACAGCGTCGGGCGCAGGTTGAGTCCGTTCATGCAGCGGTCGACGTACCTTCGTCGCTCTCGTCATCGGTCACAGCGCGCCCATCCTCGTCCTCGTCATCGGTGACCTGTCCCTTCGCGTCGACCGGCCTGGTGCTGTGGAACTGGGTGTAGTTGAGGTGATCAACGCCTTCCTCGTCGGTGCTCAGCAGATCCTCATAGCGATGCCCCCAGCGGATCGAGTCGTGCGAATAGCTAAAGCGTGACTGCATGGGCTGGCTGGTGGTCTCGTCTGTTCCGTCGATGGTCAGCACGAAGCCGACGCTATCGCGCTCCAGGTCGGCGGGTGTCAGGCCCCACAGCGGACTGTGCTCGTCGATGACATGCATCATGTTCCAGCCGATCACGAACATCGGATGCTGCTCGCGCAGCAGCGGCAGATCATGCAGGCGGCGCAGCATGTCGCCTTCGAGCGAATACTCGGTGCGCAGCATGCGCAGTCGCGCGCGCGCGTCGACAATCACGTTCTGGCGCGCATTGGCTGCACGAATGGTAAGCGTCTGCTTGCCGTTGAAAGGTCCGACCACCGGATGGTCAGCGAACAGGATGCGCGCCCTGGGTCGCGAGAAGCGCGCGAACATGATGCCTGTGAAGAGCGCCACGAACGACATCCCAGTAAAGATCTCGAGTGTCGCGATGATGTGTGCCAGCGGCGTGGCTGGATGCATGTCGCCGTAGCCCACGGTCGCAAAGGTCTCGACGCTGAAGTAGAAGGCACCGGCGAAGCCTGGCGGATTGTGATTGGCAATACCGGCAGGCGCGAGGCCGTAAAGCAGCGCGAACACGGCATTGAAGGCGACGAACAGCGCGCCCACTGCGGTGAAAAAGGCCGGCCAGGACGCCGTCATGGTGTAATGGAAGATGTCGTTCCAGAACAGCTTGGGCAGGCCATGGGTGATGATGGTGCGCCTGCCGACCGTCACCTTTCGCGAACGCGCCTTGCCGGTTGCCGTCTGCAACGGAGCCGTGTGCCCCGCAGCATTGTTCGAGTCGTGCTCGCTCAGCTGTTCAGTGTCGCTGACCGGAATCTTTACAGATTCTTCGTTGACGGTTTCCGTTTCCATATCGTGAGAATAGCAGCGCTGCACCACCAGCGGCGCTTGATGCCGGGCAGGTCGAAGATATCCCTGTTTGCGCGTGCAGCGCAGCAAGTCCGGAGCAAATTCCTGACTACCTAGAAGTCAATCGCAGTTCCTCATTGACAATTCTTTACACAACTCTATACATTCCCCCGCTTGGTGGCGCGTCGGACGCGAGCAATTTCCTGCCACGCGGGTGCCACATTCTCAGGGGGGTTGAATTGAAGAAACTCAAGCTTTCACTGGTTGCCACCGCGGCAACCCTGGCTTTTCCGTTTGGCGCAGCATTCGCAGGCATTCCGTACCCCAGCAAGGAAACGCCCAAGGCCGTCGACGCAGGCGCACTGACCTCCTCGGTTGGCAACGTCACCCAGACCGTCACCATCGCCATGAAATTGCGCGACCTGGAAGGCGCACAGGCGCTGTTCCAGGCGATCAGCACCCAGGGCAACCCCAAATTCCACCAGTTCCTCAGCACAGAAGAGTTTCAGGCGCGCTTCGCGCCCACTGCAGCCGACGTCGCAGCAATTAGCGCGTCGCTCAGCAAATTCGGCCTGAGCGTGGCACAGACCAGCACCACCACGCTGAGCGTGACGGGCTCGGCGAGCGCGCTCGAGCGTGCCTTCTCGGTCAGCCTGCACCAGTTCAACGTTGCAGGACACGGCACCACACCCGGCTATTCGTTTCATCGCCCGGTCGGCGCCGTCCAGGTGCCAGCCGAAATCGCGCCGCTGGTGCACGCTGTCGTCGGTCTTGATTCGAGCCCGCACTTCCGTCCCCATCTGCAGAAATCGGCCGTCGGTGTCAGACCGCTGAAGAGCGTCGGTGTCGCAGCCGTATCGTCGGGCGACCTGAGCAGCCGCTTCGGTGTGCTGACCGTGACCGACTTCGCCAATCACTACAACGTCACACCGTTGTACAACAAGGGCATCACCGGCAAGGGCAGCACGCTTGGCATTGTCACGCTCGCGAACTTCACGCCTTCTGATGCGTTTGCGTACTGGAGCGCTGTCGGCCTGACAGTCGATCCCAACCGTCTGTCGGTGGTGAACATCGACGGCGGCCCGGGTGCGCCAAGCGATGCTTCAGGTTCGGGCGAAACCACGCTGGACGTCGAGCAGTCCGGCGGTGTTGCACCGGGCGCCAAGATCATCGTCTACATGGCACCCAACACCAACCAGGGCTTCCTGGATGCCTTCTCCAAGGCGGTCGACAGCAACAAGGCCGATACCATCTCGTCGAGCTGGGGTTCGTGGGAATGGTTCGACACGGTCGACAACTCGCCTGTGACCGATCCGTACTCGGGCCAGACCGTCAGTCAGCTGCGCGCCTTTGACGAAGTGTTCCTGCAGGCAGCGCTGCAAGGTCAGAGCATGTTTGCATCCGCAGGCGATGCTGGTGCCTACGACGCAAATGACGGCACCGACGGCAATGGCACGCCACTGCTGCCTCCCTATTACAGCCTGGCGCTCAGCGTCGATAGTCCGGCCAGCGATCCGTACATCACGGCAGCAGGCGGCACCACGCTGCCGGGCACCCAGCTGTATCAGGGCGCGACACCGGGCACGACCTACACGGTCAAGCTCAAGAACGAGAACATCTGGAGCTGGAGTTACCTCTACAAGCTGTGCGATGAACTGGGCTACACGCCGATCACCTGCGGTGTGTTCCCGGTGGGCGGCGGCGGTGGCGTCAGCATCGAGTTCAAGCGTCCGATCTACCAGGACCTGATCAGCGGCCCGCAGGCGAGCCAGCCAAAGCAGGTGTTCAGCTACACCGCGACCACGCCAGCGCAGGTGATCTACAAGCTGCCCGCCAATTTCAAGGGCCGCAATCTGCCTGACATCTCGGCCAATGCCGATCCGGATACCGGCTATGCGATCCTCTACACCTCCGATGTGAACGGATTTGGCGAGCTTGAGTACTACGGTGGCACCAGCTTTGTCGCACCTCAGCTCAACGGCATTACCGCCTTGCTGAACCAGTCGGCGAAGTCGCGCATCGGATTGCTCAACATTCCGCTCTACCTCTCGGCTGCGCTGCATGGCTACTCGGGAAAGAATGCCCCGCTGACGGCCATCAAAGACGGCGACAACGACTTCTACACGGGAAGCGATGGCTACAACCCGGGCGCAGGTCTTGGCATTCTGAACGTCGCCAACTTCGCCCAGTTCGTCGACGAACTGTACTAGTTTGCAATCGGCTTGACGAAGCCCGGCCTGGTCCTCCAGGTCGGGCTTTTTTTATTCGACCCAGGCGCCTCGCGGAACAGGCTCAGGCACCATGGCCCTGGGCGATTCAAGGTGGTCTGCAAACGCCTTGCGGGCGACTCGGTTAGACTCGATTGTCGATCCCGCCGCAAAGCAACCTTCCCGTGTCCAGCCTCGCATCAGCCGCAGATCCAGCTTCGCCGCCGCACGCAATCGACGCACGCACACGCCATCTGCTCGAAGCCCCTGTCATCCCGCTCCTCGTCAGACTCGCATGGCCCAATGTGCTGGTGATGCTGGCGCAGTCGGCTACCGGTCTGATCGAAACCTTCTGGGTCGGCCGGCTCGGTGTCGACGCGCTGGCCGGCATGGCGCTGGTGTTTCCTGGCGTGATGCTGATGCAGATGATTTCAGGTGGCGCCATGGGCGGCGGCATTTCGGCCGCGATTGCGCGCGCGCTCGGCGCGCGTCGACCGCATGACGCCAATGCGCTGGTGCTGCATGCCTTGATCATCAACGGCCTGCTCGGCGCCAGCTTCACGATTGCCCTGTTGCTGTTTGGTCCTGCACTGTATCGCGTGCTGGGTGGCTCGGGTGAGTCGCTCCACGCAGCGCTGATCTACTCCAACATCGTGTTCGCCGGCAACATCATGCTGTGGCTGATGAATGCACTGGCGAGCGCCTTGCGCGGCACCGGCAACATGCTGGTGCCGGGTCTTGTCATCGTGGCAGGCGCCATCGTCCTGATCCCGCTTTCGCCGCTGCTGATTTTCGGGTGGGGACCGATGCCGGCGCTCGGCATTGCCGGCGGCGCGATTGCGCTGCTGCTGTTCTACCTGGTCGGCTCGCTGGTGCTCGCCTGGTACATCTGGGACGCGCGCAGCGTGGTCAGATTCGCCAGCAGCAAAATCCAGAAGCACCTGTTTTTCGACATTCTCAAGGTCGGCGGTGTAGGCACCGTCAGTGC
>CAZZVZ010000065.1:0-11237 GCA_964657655.1 Gammaproteobacteria bacterium
GGCCCCGAGCTGTACGAGAAGAACGGCTCGCTCGGGCCGTGGACCGACATCTACAGCATCGGCGCGTCGATCTTCGCCAGTATGTCGGGCCACGCGCCGCAACCTGCCGACGCACGCCTTTTGAATGACAAGATGGCCTCGAAATATCGCGACCTGTCCGATACCTATTCCGAGGAACTGCTGGGCGTGGTTGAATGGTGCCTGCGCCTTGATCCCCTGGCGCGTCCGCAGAGCGTCTTCGCCCTGCAAAAAGCATTGCTCGAAAGAACCCCGACCGTGCCCAAGAAGAGTATGGCGCGCTCGCTCAAGCGTCTGTTGCGTAGTTTCATCCCGCGCGCGCTGCTGCCACGCGACCCGGTATCGACCATCAGCATGAACACCCGTTGAGGAGAGCCGGATGCGATTCTCGATCTATCAGGAAAGCAAGAAGGGCGGCCGCAAGAACAACCAGGACCGCATGGGCTACTGCTTCACGCGTGAAGCCTTGCTGATGGTCTTGGCCGACGGCATGGGTGGGCACGTGCAAGGCGAAATGGCCGCGCAGATCGCGATCCAGACCATCGGCTCGAGTTTCCAGAAGCAGGCCACGCCGATGCTGCGCAGTCCGCAGCGTTTCCTGGAAGACTCGTTCATCGATGCGCATCGCGAGATCCATCATTACCGCACCCTGCACAATCTTCCCGAATCGCCGCGCACCACCGTCGTCGCGTGCGTGATCCAGAAGGGCACTGCCTTTTGGGCGCATGCCGGTGACTCGCGACTCTACTGGTTGCGCGGCGGCGAAGTGATCGCCCAGACGCGCGATCATTCGAAGATCCAGAGCATGATCACCCAGGGCCTTGCCTCGCCTTCGGAGATTGAGACCCATCCGGAACGCAACAAGTTGTTCAACTGCCTCGGCTCACCCTCGGCGCCCACGGTCGAGCTGTCGCGCAAGATGACGCTGAAACCGGGCGACACCTTGTTCTTGTGCACCGATGGCCTGTGGTCGGTGGTGACCGAACACGCGATCGCCTCTGCCTTCTCCGGCAACACCGTCATGCGCGCGGTGCCTGATCTGATTTACCTGGCGTTGCTCGAGGGCGGCGCCAGCTCGGATAACGTCACTGGCATGGCGATGACCTGGGAGGGAAGTGACCTGAACGACGAGAATACCGGCATCTCGACGTTGATGATGCCGCTGGGCGCCGTCACAACTACGATTCAGTCGTCGCGCCTGTCCGAAGTCGGCGCGACCAGCGCCGAGGGCCTGTCGGATGACGAGATCGAAAAAGCCATCGACGAAATCCGTGCCACCATTCAGAAGTCCAACAAACTGATGCCCAAGGCATGACCACAGTGACACCACGATCAGCCGGCCGCGGCGCCGATTCGCTGCGAGAAATACGCATCACCCGCCACTTCACCATGCACGCCGAAGGCTCGGTGCTGATCGAAAGCGGCAACACCCGCGTGCTTTGCACCTGCAGCGTGGAGGATCGGGTCCCGGGCTTCCTGAAAGGCAAGGGTCAGGGCTGGCTCACCGCCGAGTACGGCATGCTGCCGCGTTCGACCCACACCCGGATGGACCGCGAGGCCGCGCGAGGCAAGCAGTCGGGCCGCACCCAGGAAATCCAGCGCCTGATCGGACGCGCCTTGCGCGCTGTGGTCGACCTCACTGCGCTGGGTGAGCGCACCCTGCAGATCGACTGCGATGTGCTGCAGGCCGATGGCGGCACGCGCACGGCAAGCATCACCGGCGCCTACGTGGCCGTGGCCGACGCCATCGACGCGATGAAGAAGAGCGGCATGCTGAGCGCTGCTGCGACACCATTGCGCGACTCGGTGGCGGCAGTCTCGGTCGGCATTGTTGCAGGTGTGCCCTACCTCGATCTTGACTACAGCGAGGATTCGACAGCGCACACTGACATGAATGTCGTCATGACCGGCAGCGGCGGTTTTGTGGAAGTGCAGGGAACGGCCGAAGGAGCGCCGTTCTCGCATGACGAGCTGCAGCACCTGCTGGCACTGGCCAAAGCGGGCATCACGCGGTTGAGCGAACTGCAACGCGCCAGCCTGGCGAACTGACTGTGTGCGCCGCGCCTTTGTCGCGGCTGGTGGTTGCGACCAGCAACCAGGGCAAGCTGGCCGAATTTAAGGCGCTGCTGAAGCCGCTTTCGATCTCGGTTCAGGCGCAAGGCGAATTCAACATACCTGACGCAGCCGAGCCGCATCACACCTTTCTTGAGAACGCCCTCGCGAAGGCGCGGCATGCGGCGCGTCTGACCGGACACCCGGCGCTTGCAGACGACTCGGGCCTTTGTGTCGACGCGCTCGATGGCGCACCCGGCGTGCTGTCGGCGCGTTACGCAGGCGAGCCACGCTCTGACGCACGCAACAACCAGGCGCTGCTGGCGGCGCTTCAAGGCATCGAGGACCGGCGCGCTCATTACCTGTGCGCCCTGGTGTTGATGCGCCATGCGCTCGATCCGGAACCGCTGGTCGCACTGGCGCGCATGGATGGCTTGATCGTGGATCAAGCGCGCGGCGACAACGGCTTTGGGTATGATCCCTATTTCCTGATTCCATCGCTGCGCCAGACTGCAGCAGAGCTCGCGCCCGCGCAGAAGAACGCCATCAGCCACAGAGGGCTTGCGATGCAGTCGATGCTGGCCCAGCTCAAGTCGCTGTCGTCTTGAGCCCGGTGGCATGGGCCGCTCAAGGCCGAATGCAAAGCCGCATGCAAGGACGCATGCTTCTTGGATCCCTGCCAACGTGATTCCCATCATTCCGGTCGCCACTGATTCACCCGCCTCGCGCGCGCTGCGGGCCTTCAACCAGAGCGGCCAGATCTCGCTCGCGGCACTGCCACCCTTGTCGCTCTACGTCCATTTCCCATGGTGCGTGAAGAAATGTCCGTATTGCGATTTCAATTCGCACGAACAGCAAGGCGGCCGTGATGCGATTCCCGAGGAGGCTTATCTTGATGCGCTCAACCTCGATCTCGAGGCGGTGCTGCCGCTGATCTGGGGACGACGCGTGCACAGTGTTTTCATCGGTGGCGGTACGCCCAGCCTTCTGAGCGAGCGCGGTCTAGATCGCCTGCTCGCCGATGTACGTGCCCGTATCAATCTCGAAGCCGATGCCGAAATCACCCTGGAAGCAAATCCCGGTACCGTCGAAGCAGCGCGTTTCGCATCGTACCGCAGCAGCGGCGTGAACCGGCTGTCACTTGGCGTGCAAAGTCTCAACGACGATCGACTCCTTGCACTGGGCCGCATTCATGACGCCAGCGAAGCACGGCGCGCCATCGAAGTGGCGCGCAACAACTTCGACAACATCAATCTCGACATGATGTTTGCCCTGCCAGGGCAGCAGCCGTCAGAGGCGATTGCCGATCTCAAGGCGCTGCTCGCCTTCGAGCCGCAGCATGTCTCGCTCTATCATCTGACGATCGAGCCCAACACCGTGTTTGCCAAGTACCCCCCCACCTTGCCTGATGATGACAGCGCGGCCGAGTTGCAAGAGGTGCTGCTCGAAAGCCTGAAAGGCAGCGGCTTCGAGCGCTACGAGATCTCCGCATTTGCGCGGCCATCCTACCGTGCGCGCCACAATCTGAATTACTGGAATTTCGGCGACTACCTCGGCATCGGTCCGGGCGCCCATAGCAAGCTGAGTTTTGCCCATCGCATCGTGCGCCAGGTCAGAGTCAAGCAGCCGGTCAGCTACCTGGCCCGTGCCAAAGCAGGGACCGGCCTGTTCGAGGAAACGGAAGTCAGCAGCGCTGACCTGCCGTTCGAATTCTTTCTCAATGCACTGCGCCTGGTCGAAGGCGTGCCGCGTGCCCGTTTCGAAGAACGCACCGGCGTGCCGTTTACGCGCATTTCCGCCACCGTCGCCGACGCAGTCAGGCGCGGACTCATGCAAGCCGACGGCAGCACCCTGAAGGCCAGCGAGCACGGTCTCCTGTTCCTCAACGACCTGCAAAGCATGTTTCTCAGCGAGGCATATTAATGGTGCATTTATGTGTTTTCGCTACAACAGTGCACCATGTTGGACATTGATCACGCGCAAAACCCTGCTGTTTTGCGCAACATGCTGATGTTGAAGCACTATTTCTGATCTTTCAACTCCAGGTCATGCCCCGCAAAATGGCATGGAGTGTGCTTTTAATTTCGTGCGAAAATTGCCCGCAGTATTGGTCCACAGCCCAGCCGGGCGAGCGACCCGTCACTGGATTGTCCCCACCCTCATTATCCTCAGGAGAGTTTTTCGATGGCCCTCACCGCCGATGAAGTTCTGAAAATGGCCAAAGAGTTGGAAGCCAAGTTCGTCGACTTCCGTTTTACTGACACGCGTGGCAAAGAGCAGCACGTGACGGTGCCGATTTCGCACTTCGGTATGGACAAGTTCGAAGATGGCCATGCGTTCGATGGGTCGTCGGTTGCCGGCTGGAAGGGCATCGAAGCCTCCGACATGCTGCTCTCGCCTGATCCGGCGACCGCCTTCATCGATCCCTTTCGCGATGAGACCACGATCTGTATCTCGTGCGACGTGCTCGAGCCGAGCGACGGCAAGGGCTATGACCGCGATCCGCGTTCGATCGCCAAGCGCGCCGAGGCATATCTCAAGTCTTCCGGGATCGGCGACACCGCCTATTTCGGCCCGGAACCAGAGTTTTTCATCTTCGACGAAGTGCGCTGGGGCGTCGACATGTCTGGCTGTTTCGTCTCGGTCGGCTCGGAAGAGGCCTCATGGTCGACAGGGCTCAAGATTGAAGGCGGCAACCTCGGTCACCGTCCGGCCGTCAAGGGCGGCTATTTCCCGGTCCCTCCAGTTGATTCGCTGCAGGACATCCGTTCGGAGATGTGCCTGATTCTCGAGGCCATCGGCGTGCCGGTCGAAGTGCATCACCACGAGGTCGCGGGCGCTGGACAATGCGAGATCGGCAGCAAGTTCTCGACGCTGGTGGAACGTGCCGACTGGTCGCAAAAGCTCAAGTACGTGGTGCACAACGTGGCTGCCTCATATGGCAAGACGGCGACCTTCATGCCAAAGCCGATCGTCGGCGACAACGGCTCGGGCATGCACGTGCATCAGTCGGTCTGGAAGGGCGGCACCAACCTGTTCGCGGGTATCGGCTACGCCGGCCTGTCGGAGTTCGCGCTGTTCTACATCGGCGGCATCATCAAGCACGCGCGTGCCCTAAACGCGATCACCAACCCCGGCACCAACTCCTACAAGCGTCTGGTGCCAGGCTTCGAAGCGCCTGTGAAGCTTGCCTACTCGGCACGCAACCGTTCGGCCTCGATCCGTATTCCCTATGTGTCGAATCCCAAGGGTCGGCGCATCGAAGTACGCTTTCCTGATCCGACCGCCAATCCCTACCTGGCATTCGCGGCCCTGCTGATGGCCGGTCTTGACGGGGTGGAGAACAAGATCCATCCAGGTGAAGCAGCCGACAAGAACCTGTACGATCTGCCGCCGGAAGAGGACGCAAAGATCCCGACGGTGTGCTCGAGTCTTGATCAGGCCCTCGAATGCCTAGACGCCGATCGCGCCTTCCTGACCAAGGGCGGTGTTTTCACCGACGCCATGCTGGATGCCTACGTGGCCTTGAAGATGGAGGAAGTCACCCGTTTCCGGATGACCACCCACCCCATCGAATTCGACATGTACTACTCCCTGTAGAGCGCCTGGCGCGCCCGAAAGGGCGTTCTGGTCAAAAAAGCACGGTTCTTGCCGTGCTTTTTTGTTTTTGGGGCGCACGGTCATCCTGCGCCACAGGATTGTCGTTAAACATCAACTGTCCGTTGTAAAACCCTGTTTCCTATCTTAAACTCACAGACCGACCTTCAATCATTCGAGTCATGCGCTTTACTTACCGGACGATGCTCGCGATGTGTGCGACTGGGCTTGTCATGCTGGCATGTGACGAGGCCATGGCGCAGACCGAGATATTCCAGTGCACCGATGCGAGCGGGAAGATCGAGTACAAGAATACCGGCGAGACCAAGGGCTGCAAGCGCATGACGGTCGACCCGGTGGTGATGCCGCACCTGGGCAATGCCGCGGCGGCGAACAACACCAGCAGCAGCGGGTTCCCAAAGGTTGACGCGGCGACACAGAAGGCGCGCGATTCGGATCGCCGCAAGATTCTCGATGACGAGCTGGCCGCCAAGAAGACGCACCTCGCTGAATTGCAGAAGGACTACAACAACGGTGAGCCTGACCGCACCGGTGACGAACGCAATTACCAGCGCTATCTTGACCGCGTCCAGCAGATGAAGGACAACATCTCGCGCACCCAGAGCGACATTGATTCGATCCAGGGCGAGATCGGCAAACTGCCGCAATAGCCGGCAGGCGCGGGCGAATCGCGCTAGCATCGGCTGATGAGGTCTTTCTTTTCTTCGGGTGCGGCATCCCAAAAGCCAGCCAAGAACGCCATCGACGAGGCCGCATTCGCAGGCCTTGATATCCTGACGTCAGCGGTCGTGATTCTCGATGCCGATGCCCACATCGCCTATGCCAATGCAGCCGCCGAGTCGCTGCTCGAGGCATCGCGCAAAAGCCTGGTCGGCGAGCGTTTTTCGGGCTTCTTCCTGAACGGCACACTAATCGATCAGCTGTTCGCCGAAGCGCTGTTGTACCGCTTTAGCAACAAGCGCCTTGATCTGACCCTGCGCCGCGCTCAGCGCGAGACCCTGCAGCTGCATGGCATCGTCACGGTCCTGATCGATCGACCCGAGACGCCGGTGGCGCTCGAATTTCACGAGATCGACCAGCAGCTCAAGGTCGATCGCGAAGAACGCATCATCGAACAGGCCACCGCCAACCGCGAGCTGATCCGCAATCTGGCGCACGAGATCAAGAATCCGCTGGGCGGCATCCGCGGTGCCGCGCAACTGCTCGAACTGGAAATCGATTCGGCCGAGTATCGCGAATACACCCAGGTGATCATCAAGGAGGCCGATCGGCTGCAGACGCTGGTCGACCGGCTGCTGGCGCCGCATCGGCGGCCGCATATCGTCAGTGACGTCAATATCCACGAGGTATGCGAGCGCGTGCGCAGCGTGCTGATGGCCGAGTATCCCCATGGCCTCGAGATCGAGCGCGACTACGATGCATCGCTGCCGGAATTTCGTGGCGACAAGGAGCAGCTGATCCAGGCACTGCTCAATATCGCACGCAACGCTGCCGAGGCGCTCAACCAGCAGATCAAGACGAGTCATGCGCACATCGTGCTGCGCACCCGCATCGCACGCCAGGTCACCATTACTAAAACACTCTACCGACTGGCACTGGAATTGCATGTAATCGACAACGGCCCGGGCATCCCGCCTGATCTGCAAGAACGTATCTTTTTTCCGCTGATCTCGGGCCGCGAGGGAGGAAGTGGGCTCGGGCTGACGCTGGCACAGACTTTCGTACAGCAGCACCAGGGCATCATCGAATGCGATAGCCGGCCCGGGCGTACCGATTTCAAGGTGCTGCTGCCATTACCGTGAGGCCGCCTCGGAGGCCTGCTCGAACGCTGTGCCGTTAGACGTGGGACTTATGAAGCCAATTTGGGTCGTGGACGACGATGAGTCGATCCGCTGGGTGCTTGAGAAGACGCTCGAGCGTGAGAGCCTGCCGTCACGCACCTTCGGCAACGCCGCAGACGCGCTCGCAGCGCTTGATGTTGAATCGCCGCAGGTGCTGGTCTCTGACATCCGCATGCCAGGCGGCACGACCGGAAACGCCGGTCTGGAGCTGCTGCAAAAAGCCAAGGAGCGCTATCCGGGTCTGCCGGTCATTATCATGACCGCATTCTCCGACCTGGAAAGTGCCGTCGCATCGTTTCAGGGCGGTGCCTTCGAATATCTTCCCAAGCCGTTCGATGTCGATCTGGCCGTCGAACTGATTCGTCGCGCCGTCGACGAAAGCATGCGCGACAATGAACACATCGAAGCCATGGTCGAGAGTCCGGAAATTCTCGGCCAGGCGGGCGCCATGCAGGACGTGTTCCGTGCCATCGGCCGGCTGTCACAGTCCAATGTCACGGTACTGATTACCGGCGAATCAGGGACTGGTAAGGAACTGGTGGCGCGCGCGCTGCATCGCCATAGCCCTCGAGCAACCCAGCCTTTCATCGCCCTCAACACGGCCGCTATTCCCAAGGACCTGCTCGAATCGGAATTGTTCGGCCATGAGCGGGGCGCCTTCACCGGCGCGCAGACCATGCGGCGTGGACGTTTCGAGCAGGCCGAGGGCGGTACATTGTTCCTCGATGAGATCGGCGACATGCCTTCCGAGCTGCAGACGCGTCTGCTGCGCGTCTTGTCGGATGGGCACTTCTATCGTGTCGGTGGACACAGCCCGCTGCGCGCCAACGTGCGCGTCATCGCCGCCACGCACCAGCATCTGGAAGATCTGGTCAAGGATGGCTTGTTTCGTGAAGATCTGTACCACCGCCTCAATGTGATCCGCCTGCGCCTGCCTGCACTGCGCGAACGTGCCGAGGACATTCCCCTGCTGGCGCGCAATTTTCTGCAGAAGAGTTCGCGTGAACTCGGTGGTGAGCCCAAGCGCCTTTCGGACGCGGCCATGCGCATGCTGGCCACGCTGCCGTTCCCGGGAAACGTTCGGCAACTTGAAAATCTGTGTCACTGGCTCACGGTGATGGCACCCGCGCAGGTGGTCGAGATCAAGGATCTGCCGCTGGAACTGCGCACCGGGACTGAAGCGATGCGCCGCAGCCCGCTGCGCGCCACGCGCGCCGACACACCTGAAGTCGCGGCCGCTCTGGCGGCAGCGCCGGTCGTGAACGGGTCGGGCAACTGGGAAACGGATCTCGAGCGGCGCGCCAGCGAACTGCTGGGTGCCAATGAGCCTGAGGTGATGGATGCGCTCAGCCGGCGCTTCGAGGCGATCTTGATTCGAACTGCGCTGCGTCACACGGGAGGCCGGCGCATCGAGGCGGCGCAGCGCCTCGGCATTGGTCGCAATACCATCACCCGCAAAATCCAGGAGCTGGGTCTCGACGACGACGCCCCGGTGGCCGAGAGTGGAGCGCTCTAGGTCAGGGTCGTGACCACCGGTGCGTGATCGGAGGGCTGCTCGCGCTTACGCGCTGCTCGGTCGATGACGCATGAGGTGACACGCGGCACGAGCGCTGGCGAAACCAGGATGTGGTCGATGCGCAGACCCATGTTGCGGCGAAACGCCAGCATGCGGTAGTCCCACCAGCTGTAGAGCTTGTCGGCCTGCTCGAACATGCGAAAGGTATCGGTAAAGCCAAGCGCCACGATGGCTTCGAAGGCACGCCGTTCTGCGTCGGACACCAGCACCTGGCCGACCCACGCGGCCGGATCGTG
This sequence comes from Gammaproteobacteria bacterium, assembly GCA_964657655.1. Taxonomy (GTDB): domain Bacteria; phylum Pseudomonadota; class Gammaproteobacteria; order Burkholderiales; family Burkholderiaceae_D; genus CAJCIC01. The sequence continues at coordinate 9,342 of CAZZVZ010000065.1, forward strand.
GACGTCGCGATCTTCTGGCGCGATGTTGTAGTCGCCAAGCAGCGCTGTTGCGGCGTGCTGTTTGATTTCAGCTGCAAGCCATGCGGTCAGTGCCTCCAGCCAGCGCAGCTTGTAGGCGTATTTGTCGCTGCCCACAGCCTGACCGTTGGGGAAATAGGCGCACACCACGCGCACATCCTTGATGGTGGCGCTGATCACGCGCCGCTGTTCATCCTCAAAGCCCGGAATGCCCAGCACCACGTCGCCAAAGGGCTCCGCCACGGGTGCCAGGATGGCGACGCCGTTGTAGGTCTTTTGTCCCTGGAACACGGCGTGGTAGCCGGCTTCGCGCAATGCCTCGACCGGAAAATTCTCATCGATGGTCTTGGTCTCTTGCAGGCATAGCGCATCGACCGGATTGTCGGCCAGCCAGTCGATCACGTGCGGCAGACGGATCTTGAGGGAATTGACGTTCCAGGTCGCAATTTTCATGTGTGGTTTTCCGGTCGCTCTCGCGGCGACCTGCGAGCTGCGCGTCGAGCAGCAGCCTTGGGCGCTTCAGAACTTGAATCCTGGAGGCGCATTCTGCGCTGGTGGTGGCTCGGCCATCTGCACATTCGAGGCGGGTGCGCTGGTGGAACTCCCCACAGCGCTGCTGGGCGCGACCGGTGGCGTGGCCTGAGGACCGGCTGCCGCAACCGGCGCCGGATAGCTGTAGTCGCGCGGCAGCAGCGAGGTGGCCGGATAGCCGGCGTCGTCCAGCAGGCCGGCGTAGACGCTCTGTGCGAACCCGACGCTCTTTTGCGAGCCGATCATGACGACCGGCACGGCGGTATCACCGGAAACCCGCTTGACCACCGCCAGGTCCTGGTCCGAGCCCACGGTCTTTTCAGTGAACGGCACGCCGCGCTGTTTCAGGTAGGCGCGCGCCGCATCGCACGAGGCGCATGAAGCACTGGTATAGAGGGTGACCGGAAAGCGACCGGCCGCCTGACTGAGGGCATAGGGCAGCGAGGATGCCGCCACGAGGGGCGCATCGACTGGCAGATTCTTCACAGTGACGTGGCTGGCAGGTCCTGCAGGCGGGGCATCCGAGTAGGACACGGTTCCGTCTGGCGCCACGTAGCGATACTGGGCCTGACTGGCGCTGCACAGCAGCAGCCCCGCGATGGCGAGCGTCACATGTGATTTCATTGCTCTCTCCTATGTTCCGGTCATTCCAGTGTGGCGCAGCAGGGCGTCCATATTCGGCGGCCTGCCGCGAAACGATGTAAAGGATTCTATCGCGGGACGACTGCCGCCGACACCCAGAATTTCGTCGCGAAACAGCGCTCCGGTGACCGGATTGAGAACGCCGTCCTCCTCGAACTTGGCGTAGGCATCAGCCGACAGCACCTCGGCCCACTTGTAGCTGTAGTAGCCGGCCGCGTAGCCGCCTGCGAAGATGTGCGAGAACTGATTGGGAAAACGGTTGTAGAGCGGCGGCCTGATGACGGCCACCTTGTCACGGACATCTTCGAGCAGCTGCTGCACGCTGGTCGAGCCATTGGCTTCGAATTCGGTGTGCACGCGCATGTCGAACAGTCCGAACTCGACCTGCCTGAGGGTTTGCATGCCGACCTGGAAGTTCTTGGCCGCCAGCATTTTGTCGAACAGATCACGCGGCAGGGGCTGGCCGGTCTCGACGTGTCCGGTCAGGTGCTTGAGCACATCCCACTCCCAGCAGAAGTTCTCAAGGAACTGCGACGGCAGTTCGACCGCGTCCCATTCGACGCCATGAATGCCCGATACCGGCATTTCCTCGACGCGCGTCAGCATGTGATGCAGGCCGTGGCCGAACTCATGGAACAAGGTCGCCACCTCGTCGTGCGACAGCAGGGCGGGACGGTTGTTGACCGGCTCTGAAAAATTGCAGTT